>JALYLP010000434.1 GCA_030774195.1 Actinomycetota bacterium
GGCCGGCGCTGCGAGACAGGCACCACCGCTCGAGCGGACACACCTCGCACCGCGGCGCCGGCCGGCACACCTCGCGTCCGAGATCCATCATCGCCTGGTTCCACGCGCCGGGGTCGCGCCGATCGAGCAGGACCCGGGCGGCTGCCGCGATCCGAGGATCGTCAAGGTCCTCCGGCTCGCGGCCGAGCGCCACGCGCGACGTAACCCGACGAACGTTCACGTCCATCGCGACGACCGGTCGGCCGAACGCGATCGCCGCGACGGCGGCCGCCGTGTACGGACCGACCCCAGGAAGGTGCTGGAGCGCTCCCAGATCACGAGGCACCGTGCCATCGTGCGAACGGACGATGGCTCGAGCGGCTTCGTGCAGCGCCACCGCCCGCCGGTGGTACCCGAGTCCGGACCATGCGCGGAGCACGTCCCCGCGAGACGCGGCGGCGAGGCTCGCGACGTCCGGGAACCGCCGAAGGAACCCGTCGAACGTGGAAGCGACCCGGGCGGCCTGCGTCTGTTGCAGCATCACCTCGCTGACGAGGACCGCGTAGGGACCGATCCCATCCCGGCGCCACGGGTACCCTTCGCGGCGGGGTCGGTACCAGGCGCGCAGGGCCCGTCGAAGCGGGCTAGGCTCAAGGGCGGTCATGCCGGCGATCCGCGAGCTCATGAGCATCGATCTCATCTCGGTTCCGCCCACGGCGACCGTCGCCGAGGCCGCCCAGGTGATGAGCCTCCAGCACGTCGGCGCAGCCCTCGTGATCGAAGGAGAGGACCTGATCGGAATCTTCACCGAACGAGACATCGTTCGCGCGCTGGCTGTGGAGCACGACGCGGCGACTCATGACGTTCGGGAATGGATGACCAAGGACCCGGTCACGCTGGATGCGGATGTGTCCGCTCAGGAAACGCTCGCCCTGATGCTGACCAAGGGGTTCCGTCACGTGCCCGTGACCGAGACCGGGCGGCTGGTCGGCATCGTGTCGATGCGCGATCTCTCCATCAGGTGACCTTGGCAGGTGACCTTGGCAGGTGGGCCTCGCAGGTGAACCTGGCACGTGACGCCGGCCGGTGACGCCGAGCTTCCTAGAAGCCGGCTCGTGACTCGGAGCTGATCATGGCCGTGACGACCTCTTGGAGCGCCGCATGGACGGCGCGGAAGATATCCGCCACCTGTGCCGGCGTCGCCGTCGCCGCCGAGCCCCTGGCTGCCATGGCGGTGATGTCGCAGGCCTTGTCGAACACGTGCCAGTCGCTGTCGCGGGACATCGGGTGTTCCTCCTCGTGGTTGGCTCGTGGAACGGATCGATCCTCGCCACCAGGCTAGCTGAAGACGGTGTACATCGATGTCGATCGATGTCGGAACCGCGTCCGGCCGTTCGTCGACTAGGGTGAACGGGCGGCACGGGGCCGCCCTCGGTACGGGAGGGTGCGCATGAAGTACGCGTTGTTGATCTACGCGGACGAGAAGGCGTGGGAGTCGGTCCCCCACGACCAGCGACACGCCATCTACGAGGAGTACGACAAGTTCGCGAACGAGCTGGCCGAGCGCGGCGTGATGCGCGGCGGCGACCAGCTGGCGGACAGCCCCGCGGCGACCACCGTCCGCGTGCGCGACGGCGAGCAGCTCGTCACGGACGGTCCGTTCGCGGAAACGAAGGAGCAGCTCGGCGGCTACTTCCTGGTGGAGGTCGACGACCTCGACACGGCGATCGAGCTCGCGAGCAAGATCCCGGGGGCGCGGCACGGCTCCGTGGAGGTGCGCCCCATCATCGAGGGATGACCGACGCGTTCGGAGCCCTCGAGCGATCGTTCCGGCAGGGCTCCGGGCGGGCGGTGGCGGCCCTGGTCCGCGTCACGGGCGACTTCGACCTGGCGGAGGAAGCGGTCCAGGACGCGTTCGAGGTCGCACTGCGGACCTGGCCGAGCCGTGGCGTGCCGGACAACCCGGAGGCCTGGGTCGTCACGACGGCGCGCAACCGCGCGATCGACAAGCTCCGGCGCGACCGCGTCGGCCGGGCGAAGACCGAAGCCGCCGCGCAGATCGCCGAGCTGGAGTCGATCGGAGTCGACGTGCACGAGATCCCGGACGACCGTCTCCGGCTCCTGTTCACGTGCTGCCATCCGGCGCTCGCGATGGATGCGCGGGTCGCCCTGACGCTCCGGACGGTCGCGGGATTGTCGACCCGCGAGATCGCGCGGGCGTTCCTCGTTCCCGAGCCGACCCTCGGGCAACGCCTCACCCGCGCGAAGCGCAAGATCCGGGACGCCGCGATCCCCTACCGCGTGCCGCCGCGAGAACTTCTGCCGGAGCGTCTCGACGGGGTGCTCGCGGTCCTCTATCTGGTGTTCAACGAGGGATACGCGGCGACCGAGGGCGAGCTGCTCCGAGCGGAGATGGGCGACGAGGCGATCAGGTTGGCGCGGCTCGTCGATCGGCTCCTACCTGGGGACCAAGACGTCCGCGCCCTCCTCGCGCTCATGCTGCTCCAGCACGCGCGTCGCGCCGCTCGAACGGACGAGGCGGGCGACCTCGTGCTGCTCGAGGACCAGGACCGCTCCCGTTGGGATCAGGCCATGATCGACGAAGGGCTCTCGCTGCTGGCCGAGGGGGCGCGGCGTCCGGGCGCGTACCGCCTGCAGGCCGAGATCGCCGCGTGCCACGCCCGAGCGCCGCGCCCCGAAGACACGGACTGGCCCCAGATCGCGACCCTCTACGGTCGATTGGCGACCCTCCAGCCGTCGCCGGTCATCGAGCTCAATCGGGCGGCCGCCGTCGCGATGGCCGACGGCCCCGAGAGCGGGCTGCGGATGCTCGTGCCGCTCCAAACCGACCTGGATCGCTACCACCTGTTCCATTCCGCGAAGGCCGACCTGCTTCGCCGTGCCGGCCGGACCGACGACGCGGTCGAGGCGTACCGGCGAGCTCTTGACCTGACGACGAACGACGCCGAACGTCGCTTCTTGGAGCGACGCCTGACTGCGCTGCAGCGAGCCTGAGCTTCGGCTCACGCTCCTGGCCGCGTCCGATGCTTGGCGTAGCATCCGGGGCGCGATGCTCTTCCCCACGACGGACTTCGCGATCTTCTTCTGCCTGGTCTTCCTGGGCCACTGGTGGCTGAACCACACCCCCCGGGTGTGGAAACCATTCATGATCGCCGCCAGCTACGTCTTCTACGGCTGGTGGAACTGGCGGTACGTCTTCCTCCTCGCGGCCGTGTCCCTCATCACCCAGCTCGCCGCGATCGCCGTGGATCACCAACGAGAGCCGAGACGCCGGACGGTCGCCGTGGCGCTCGGGGTCGCCGCGACGATCGCACCCCTCCTGTACTTCAAGTACTACGGCTTCTTCACCGTCAACGTGGCGAACGCCGCCACCACGTTCGGGCTGCACGTCGCCCCACCCCTGATCCAGGTCGTGCTGCCGGTGGGCGTGTCGTTCTACACGTTCATGGCGATCGCCTACATCGTGGACATCTACCGCGGCGACTTCGAGATCGCGAGCTGGGTCGATCTGTTCCTGTACCTCTCCTTCTTCCCCCACCTCGTGGCCGGGCCGATCGTGCGGCCGAACGAGCTCATCCCCCAGCTCGACGTGCGACGCGACCCCAGACACATCGATGTCGCAGGAGCGATGTGGCTGATCCTCGGTGGGTTGTTCAAGAAGGTGGTGATCGCCAACTACCTCGCGGGAGCGATCGTCGATCCCGTCTTCGGCGATCCCGCTCGGCACAGCTCGCCGGAGGCGATCGTCGCGATCGTGGCCTACGCCGTTCAGATCTACTGTGACTTCAGCGGGTACACCGATATCGCGATCGGGGTCGCGAAGCTGCTCGGGTTCCGGTTCCCCCAGAACTTCGACCGCCCCTACAGCGCGCGCTCCGTGCAGGAGTTCTGGAGACGCTGGCACATGACCCTCTCCCGATGGCTGCGCGACTACCTCTACATCCCGCTCGGCGGGAACCGGAAGGGGGCGACGCGCACCTACCTCAACCTCATGATCACGATGCTCCTCGGTGGTCTGTGGCACGGGGCGGCATGGCACTTCGTCGTGTGGGGTGGCCTGCACGGCGCGTACCTGGCGGCGGGACATTGGAAGGACGGGAAACGCGAGGCGGGGCAACTCGCGGAGCCGCCGGAGACGGCGCTCGTCCATTGGATGCAGCGGCTCGCAACCTTCACGCTCGTGTGCATCGCATGGACGCTCTTCCGAGCGGACTCCGTCGCGACCGCCCTCGCGTTGCTGGCGCGCACGGTGACGGCCTGGGGGCTGCCGTCGCCCCTCGTCACTACCCCCGTCCTGCTGGCGATCTCCGCCGGGCTCGTGACGCAGTTCGTCCCCCATCGGCCCGCGGAACGCCTCAAGGCGGCTCTCTCCCGGCTCCGCCCGGTCCCGCTAGGGGTCACGGTCGCGGTCGTACTCTTCCTGATAACGACGCTCGGACCCCGCGGCGTGGCCCCGTTCATCTACTTCCAGTTCTGAGATGACGACCGACACCCAGGAACGCACGGCGACGAACCGCGAGCGGCCCGACGAGCCGACCGACGGGCTCCCTCCAGGCCGCCGGGGCATGCCCGCGGGCCGGGTCCTCGTGGTACTGCTGCTCGGCATCCTCCTGTGGGGTTTGCTGTACGCACCAGAGCTGAAGCGGTCGTCGGAGACGCAGCCGGAAGGTCTCCGCCGGACGGTCTCCCTCGCCGTCTTGAACCCCATCGTCTGGGTCGAGGACCGCGCGGGACTCACCCGCCTCATCGATAACGCGACGCAGGCGCTCGGTCGCCACCCGAACGAGGCGGTTGGAGGCGGCAGCGACGTCGACCCGTTGCCGAACGTTCCCGCACCGGTACACCCCGCCCAGCATCCGCAACGAGACACGAGCATCCGCGTGCCCACCAACGCCAAGCCGTTGCGCGTGGTTATCGTCGGGGACTCGTTGGCGCAAGGCATCGGAACATTCGCCGAGCGCGTGTTCAAGCCGTCACTCGTCGACGTCATCAAGCAGGGTCGGATCTCGACCGGGCTCGCTCGGCCCGACTATTTCAACTGGCCCGCACAGATGCGGTTCATCGTCGAGCGCTCCCGTCCCGACCTGACGATCGTGATGCTCGGCGAGAACGACGCCCAGTCCTTGGTGTCGCCGGGAGGCCAGGTGGAGGCCCAGATCGGGACCGGGGACTTCCCTCCCGCTTACGAACAGCGGGTGCGCTCGTTCGCCAGGCTCGCGACGTCGGTGGGTGGGCACGTGATCTGGGTCGGCCTCCCGAACCCTCGCGACACGAGGCGCTGGGATTTCATCGAACGACAGAACGGCGCCTTCCGGGACGTCGCCGATCAGCTCCCGAACGTGGCCTTCTTCGACACGTGGAACACGTTCGCCACACCGGGCGGTGGCTACACCGCCTACTACCGCGACGGCAACCAGCTCACCCTCGTCCGTGCGGATGACGGCGTGCACTTCAACGCGGACGGTTACACGATCTTGATGCGCCTGGTCGCCCGGTTCGCCACGCAGCAGTTCCGGTTGGATCCCAAGACCTACGAGGGATGACCGGCGGACCCTTCGTCGGTGAGCTCTTTCACCAGGTAGGTGCAGACACCCGCCACGGGATGCCCCGCGCCGTCGTCCGTCTCGAGCCGAGCTGCCTGCACGAACGGTCCGTGCGCGAACACGTATCCGAGCCGCCCATACAGCGAACGCGCCGCCGCGTGATCGTGCTCGACGCCCACGCCCAACCCCAGCCG
>JALYLP010000435.1 GCA_030774195.1 Actinomycetota bacterium
CGCTGCAGGAGCGGATCTTCCTGTTGAAACGCGAGGTCGTGCGGCTCCGTCGGTTCGCGGCACCGCTGCGCCAGGCGCTCGACCTGCTCCAGGAAGAGCCGAAGCTGGCGGGATCACCGCTCGCTCCGTACTACCGCGACGTGACCGAGCACGTGATCCGCGTCACCGAGCTGGCCGACAACATCCGGGACCTCCTCACCTCGCTCCTCGAGGTCCGGGTGAGCCAGGTCGCGAACCGGTCGAACGAGATCATGAAGAAGCTGTCCGCGTGGGCGGGGATCATCCTCGTGCCGACGTTGATCGCCGGCATCTACGGGATGAACTTCGAGGGGATGCCCGAGTTGCGCTGGTCCCTCGGGTACCCGGTCGTCCTCGGGACGATGCTGCTGTCCGGCGGTGTCCTGTACGTGATGTTCAAGCGCCGGGGATGGCTGTAGATCGTGTGCCGCGCCGTGAAGGTGCTCTGCGTGGCGACCGATCCGGACGCCCTCGCTCGGCTGCGGCGGGCGTCGGTCGGTGCGGAGTGGGAACTGGTTCCCGGGGCTACCGACCTTCGAGGAGCGCTCGATCAGCTCGACGTCGAGCGGCCGCACGCGCTCGTGGTCTTCGGTCCGTTCGCCCAGCTCGTGGCGCTCGCGGCGGAGCGCTTCCCGGGGATGCGGATCATCACGGACCGGGAAATACCCGGGGCGAGCGCGGTCGCGGCGTCCACGGAGGACGTCCGGGGGTTGCTTGCGCAGCAGCCCCGCCCGGGTGGTCCCGTTCGGTGACCCGGGTTCAGCTCCAGGGGGCCCACCCGTACCGGCGAACCATCTTCATCGTCACGATGATGTTGGCGCGGGCGTTGAAGGCCGACCAGCCCTTGAAGCCGTAGTCATACGCACGACCGGGCCAGTACGCGCACAGGTGCTGGTAGATGCCCTTCGCGCAGCTCCCTGCGTTGTAGGCATCGGGGTGGAACAGGGACTCCCGATGGGCGATCGTCACCGCCTGGTCGGGGTTGACCCCGTAGTGCCGCGCGGCGCACCGGATCAACCTCTTCACCTGGAAGGTACCGTCGCGCCACTGGATGGCGCAGATCTTACCGGGGGTGTAGCTGTAGGAAGCGTCTGCCGTCATCGCCGAAGCGTGCGCTCCGGAGGAAGCGATGAGTGCGGTCAGGATCAGCGTCGCCGCGAACGCGCGACGCGGCCGGATCGCGTTCTTCATGGGCATCTTCACCCCCGCGGTGGACGGAGCTGGCAGCTGCGCCCGCATGAACCGGCCCGGCGAACCGTTCGCCGCTCTCTCCGGCCGACCCGCGGTAGGTCGTGGGTGTCCGCATCACCTCCTGTGTCTGTCGCTGTTCACGTGTGACCTATCCCGCCCCGCGGTCGCCTCCCGTTCAACGTCCCGGTCACTGGGCGCGCGCGAACCGACCCTGGGAAGGCGGAAGCGCACGCACGGTGCCGGGAAGGGAACGGACGGGAGGTGTCCGTAGGAAGGTCGTCCTACCTTACCGACGGAGCGAACGTTACGGCAACCGGCGATCGTATGACCGGAGGTCACGAGGGCGCGTGCGTAGCATGAGGGCTATGGAGCCCCAGGAGGTGAGCGACCGACCGAGCCACCGTGTGGTGCTGCTCGCCGCTCCGCGGGGCTACTGCGCTGGGGTCGAGCGCGCGGTGGAGGCCGTCGAGCGGGCGCTCGACAAGCACGGCTCTCCCGTCTACGTGCGCAAGCAGATCGTGCACAACCTGCACGTCGTCCGCGACCTCGAGGCGAAGGGCGCGATCTTCGTCGACGAGATCGACCAGGTCCCGGTCGGAGCGGTCACGGTCCTTTCGGCCCACGGGTCGCCACCGTCCGTCTACGAAGAGGCCGGCCGGCGCGAGCTCCGGTTGATCGACGCGACGTGTCCGCTCGTGACGAAGGTCCACGTCGAGGCCCGCCGCTTCGCCGGCGAGGGCCGCACGATCGTGTTGATCGGCCATGCCGGCCACGAGGAGGTCGAGGGGACCAGCGGGCAGGCCCCGGAGCGGACCGTGTTGGTCCAGGACCTCGAGGACGCGGCGCAGGTGGAGCTCCCGACCGGACCCATCGCCTATCTGACGCAGACCACCCTATCGGTCGACGAGACCGGCCAGATCGTCGAGGCGCTCAAAGACCGGTATCCGGAGCTCCAGCCCCCGCCGCGCGAGGACATCTGCTACGCCACGCAGAACCGTCAGGACGCGGTGAAGGCGATCGCGCCGCGCGCAGACGTCGTGCTGGTGATCGGCTCCAAGAACTCATCGAACTCGAACCGACTCGCGGAGGTCGCCCGGGAGCTCGGCGCGGCGGCCTACCTCGTCGACGACGAGACGGAGGTGGACCCCGCGTGGGTGGCCGACGCCGCGACCGTCGGGCTCACCTCCGGGGCGAGCGCGCCGGAGCACCTCGTGACGCGGATGCTGGCGTGGCTCGCGGAGCGCGGCTTCGATGACGTCGAGTCGGTCCCGATCGTCGAGGAAGGGGTCCGATTCTCCCTGCCCGCAGGTGTGCGGGAGGCGGCCCACTGAGCCGCCAGGCGCCGGGTGCGCTCAGCTCCAGGCGCTGAACTGGTCGCGATCCTCTTCGCCCTCGTCGAAGGCGATCGAGACGAGCGTGCTCGTCGAGAGCACCCCCGGGATCGCGTGCACCTGCTCGAGGATGACGCCGCTGCCCGTTTCCCACGGTTGGGCGATGCAGGCGAGGATGTCCCATCGGCCCGCGAGGAGCGCCACGCCGTCGATCTCTTCCATCCCCGCGAGCGCCTCACCGATGTCAACCGCCTTGCCGACCGCGGCCTTGATGTGGACGTAGCAGGCGTTGGGGAGGATCTGCGGCGGCGACACCGCGATGCCGAACAGCCCTGCGCGATCAGGGGGGACGACGGGAGCCGTGATCGTCTGCACGACGCCGGGGATCTGATGGACCTCGGCGAGCACGCTGTTGCCGATCTCATCGAGCGTCGCACCTCGAGCGTAGAGCAGCAGATCCCACTCGCCGACCGTGGGCACGACGCGCTTGATCCCCGGTTTGGCGGCGAGCACGGCGAGCACGTCCGCCATTGACCCCGACGCGATGCGGATGTAGACGTACGCATCCATCCATCCGCAGGGTAGGCCCCGCCACGGAGCGGCTCAAGCAGCGCGCGGGCTCACGTCTCGACGGGAACGGGCTGCTCGCCGCAGAGGGCGATCAGCTCCTCCTCGCCCTCCTCGGGACCGATCGAGATCAACCGGTCGCCACCACGGAGCACCGAGGTTCCGCGCGGCCGGTAAACCCACCTCGACCCGCGTTGGATCGCGAGCACGAACATCCCGGTCTCGGTCTCGACCTGCAGCTCCTTCAGCGACTTCCCATCGGCGGGAGAGCCCGGCTGGACCACCGTCTCGACGCTCGTCTCCTCCGTCTCCTCGAGGGCCATCTGGACGACCGGATGCAGCGGCTCTCCATGCTCGACGTACCACGTCATGTCTCGCGCCGCATCGCAGATCGACTCGGAGGCGCTCGCGAGCCGGAACAGCCCGCGGAGCTCGTCGACGTTGCGCGCTTCCGGCGCCGCCCGCAGGACCCAGGACTCGAGCTCGTCCTGCAGCACGTCGGACCGAGCCTCGAGCACCCCCACCTCGGCGGCGAGCGTCCGGTTGTTGAACAGGATCGACGCGTAGGCGAGGGCCACGGCCGCTTCGGCCAGGTCCTTCATCTCGACGAGGATGTCGACCGCACGATCGAGCTCCGACAGGGGTGGAGCGTCGCTCTCCGGTGCCTGAGGGATCGGTGGGGCGCCGGCGAACTCGCGGACCAGGTTGACGCCCTCCTCCGGACCGCTGACGAGCAGGACGTCGCCCGCGACGACCATGTCGTCGGGCCCGGGGTCGAACTCCCATCGCATGTCCGATCGGATCGCCATCACCCACATCCCGGTCTCGGTCGGGAGCGAGAGCTCCCGCAGGGTGTGGCCGGCCGCGACGGACCCGTCGCGAACGCGGACCCGCGCGGTCATCTCGTCCGCGTGCCGGAGGTCCGGCCGGAGCGCGTCGGGGATCCCGAGACGGGCGGCGATCACGCGCGCGATGTCGGAGGCGGCATCGCCGACCTTCTGGACCGCGTCGGCGATCCAGAGCACGCCCGCCATGCCCTCGGCATCCTCGGGGCTTCGGGCCGCGAGCATCGCGATCGTCCGCAGCCTGCGCAGGTATAGGGTGGATCGCTCCTCCAGCCGGCCGACCTCCTCGGCGAGTTTCTCCTCGTTGAAGAAGACGGCCGCGTACGCGAGGTCGACCATCAGCTCGGAGGCGTCCTTCAGCTCGACGAGCAGGTCTTTAACGGTGTTCGGCTCGTGTTCATCCATGGAGCACTCCCGATGATGTCATGACGATCAAGATCACCGCCACGCCGGCCAGGTCCATCACGCTCGTGATGATGGGAACGCCCTGGTTATCGGGGTCGAGCCCGAACCGATAGGTCACGATCGCGAGGTAGTACCCCGAAAGCACCGTGAGCGGGGTGACCAGCACCCCGGCCAGCAGCGTTGCCCCGATCAACGTCCACGCGCCGGGCATCCCGGGCAGTCCGGTCGTCGCTCCGAGCGCCCA
>JALYLP010000436.1 GCA_030774195.1 Actinomycetota bacterium
GACCACGTGTACGTCTCGGATTTCGGCCTGACGAAGCGGGCCCTGTCCGTGAGCGGCCTCACGGCCACCGGGCAGCTGGTCGGGACGATCGACTACGTCGCCCCCGAGCACATCAAGGGCGACCAGGTCGACGGGCGGGCCGACGTGTACTCCCTCGGGTGCGTGATCGTCGAGTGTCTGACGGGGCACGTTCCGTACCCGCGCGATCTGGAGGTCGCCGTCCTGTGGGCGCACGTCGAGGACGCGCCGCCGAGCGTGACCGACGAGCGGCCGGATCTGCCGCCCGAGGTGGACGACGTCGTCGCGTCGGCGATGGCGAAAGACCCGAACGCTCGCACGGCGACCGCCGGTGCGGTCGCGGCGGGGCTTCGCTCGGCACTGCGGATCGAGACGCCGACGGCCGAGCAGACGCGACCGCGCGAGCGACCGGTGAGGCCACCACGTCGCAGGGTGTCCCTCGTGGCGGCCCTCGTCGCGCTCGCAGCCGTCCTCGCCGTCGGTGTCGCCATCTTCCTCGCAGGTGGAGGCGGCGACGAGGGCATCGTCCCGCCGGCGAACTCCGTCGCGCGCATCGACGTGAGCGGTACGGCGTTCGCGACGCCGCTGCGGGTGGGGGAGGACCCGACCGGCGTGGCGGTCGGCGAGGACGGCGACCTGTGGGTGATCAACCAGGGGGACTCGACGGTGAACCGGATCGATCCGGGGACCGGCGAGGTGAGCTCCGCCAAGTCCACGCTCGGCATCCCCACCGGGATCGCGGCCGGCCAGGGCGCCGTGTGGATCACGAACGGGTTCGGCAGCCAGAGTGGAACGCAAGTGTTACGCGTCGACCCGGCCAATGACTCCGTCGAGGTCGCCTTCCCGTCGGACAACGCGAAGGCCATCGTCGTCGCTATCGGCTCGATCTGGTTGGCGGACGCCGACCGCGATCGGGTGCTGCGGTACGACCCATCGAGCCCCTCCGCCGAGCCCGTGGTGATCCCCGTCGACGACGGTCAGGTCGCCGACGCGGCTCCGGGGTCTCTGTCCCTGGGAAGCGGGGCGGCGGCGGGGATCTGGGTCGCGAACGAGTTGGGGGATAGCGTGATCAGGATCAACCCCGAGACGAACGAGGTGGCCGATCGCATCCAGGTTCAAGCGCCGACGGCCGTCGCCGCCGACGACTCGGGCGTCTGGGTCACGAGCGAGGCCAACGACCGCGTGCATCACTTCGACCCGGTCGAGGGGAGGGCCCTTCGGACCTTCGAGCACGCCGACGGAATCCCGGACGGTCCCACGGCGATCGTGATAGCTCCGAGCGGCGTCTGGATCGGGAGCGACCTCGAGTCGGCGGTTGCCCGCATCGACCCGGAGACGAACGCGGTCGATCGTCTTGCGCTGGGCGGCATCACGGGTGGCATGACCGTGGATGGGAACGGCGACGTGTGGGTGGCGGTCCGCGCCCAGCAGGCATGAGGAAGGAGGATCGAGCAGCGCGATGAGGAAGGACGCCGTTCGGGTCACCGTGGTGCTGCTCTTCCTCGCGAGCGCCTGCACGTCCGGGGGCGATGAGCGCCATGGGTCACCGAACGCAGACACGGCCTCGCTGCAAGGCGGGACGTTGCGGATGGCGGTGGGCGACTTCGCGCTGCTCCAAGAGTTGGATCCGCAGCGAGCGTACAGCCAGATGGCCTGGGAGCTGATGCGGTGCTGCTTGCTCCGAACGCTGTACTCGTACAACGGCACGTCCACCGAGGAGGGCGGTGCCGAGCTGCGCCCCGATCTGGCCGCCGGACCTCCCGAGGTCTCTCCCGACGGTCTCACGTGGACGTTCCGTCTGCAGGAGGGGCTCCGCTACGCGCCGCCGTTCCAGGACACCTCCATCACGGCCCTTGACCTGGTACGGGGCCTGGAGCGGACCGCCCGGGTCACCTCGCCACAGGTCGGCTACCCCTACTTCTACGAGGGCGTGATCAGCGGCTTCGAGGACTACGGATCGGGTGCGGCCGATTCGATCGGCGGGCTCGAGACGCCCGACGAGCGGACGCTCGTCGTCCGCCTGGATCGGGTGACCAGCGACCTCGCCTACCGCTTCTCTCTGCCGGCGACCGCGCCTATCCCCGAGGGAGCGGCCGAGGGTCACGACGCGGACTACGCGCGGTTCCTCGTGGCGTCCGGCCCGTACATGATCGAGGGATCCGAGCGACTGGACCCCTCGGTGCCGCCGAAGGAGCAGGAACCCGCGTCGGGTTTTCGCCCGGCCGTGCACGGCGCAGGGGGCACCGTGGAACAGCCGGGCTCCCTCACGCTCGTGCGGAATCCCTCGTGGGATCCGTCCATCGACGACCTACGACCGGCGTACGCCGACCGGATGGAGTTGTCCCTCGGTGGGGGCGCCGAGGAGCTCGCGCGGCGCGTGGACACAGCCGAGTTGGACTTGGTCTTCGGTCTCGGCTCGCCTTTCGAGCAGATCGCCCGATACCGGGCAGACCCGACGTTGCAGGATCAGGTCTTCGTGAACCCGGACGACGTCGCGTGGGCCGTGACGATGAACCTCGCCGTTGCACCTTTCGACGACGTGCACGTCCGCCGTGCGGTGAGCCTTGCGATCGACAAGGGAGCGCTCGTCGATCTGCTGTTCGAATCCCCGTACGGGCCGTTCGGTGGCCACGTGGGCGAGGTTGCCACGCACATCGCGCCCGACGCCCTCGAGGGAGGTCTCCTGCGCGCGTTCGATCCGTACCCCTACGATCCGGCGGCGGCTCAGGCCGAGATGCGGGCTTCCGCCTACGATCGAACGGGCGATGGCAAGTGCGATGCCCCGGCCTGCCGGAACATCCAGACCATAGTCATCGATGAAGCCGTCATCCCCGCTCAGGCGCGGGTGATCCGCGACAACCTGGCCGAGGTGGGGATCGACCTCACGCTCCAGACGCGTCCGATCGAACGGTTCTTCAGCACCATCCACGACCCTCGACAGCAGGTCCCGATCGAGATCGCGTACCCGTGGGGCAAGGACTATCCGGATGGCGCCGGGTGGTTCCAGGGTCTGTTCAACGCCTCCGCGATCCCGGGCTCGAACACCTCGCTCCTGGGGGCCACCCCGCAACAGCTCAGGGAGTGGGGCTACTCGGTCACGTCGGTCCCGAGCGGCCAGGAGCGCCTGCAGGTGTGCCTCGAACGCCGGGGGGTGGCCAGGACCGAGTGCTGGGCCGAGCTCGACCAGTACCTCATGACCGAAGTCGTCCCCCGAGTCCCGTACATGTCCATGTCGCACTCGCAGGTCGTATCCGAGCGGGTGGTCTCGTATTCGTTCGACCAGTTCGCCGGCCTGCCCGCGCTCGACCGGATCGCGCTCGCCCCAGGCTCCGAGTAGCGCGGAACCGTGCGATGAGCGACAACCCGATGCGCCGGGTCACCGAGAAGGTGATGAGCGACCCCCGCTCGTGGAGGTCGGTGCGCGGCGAGGTCCTCGACACCTTCGAGGCGATCGCGGCGGACTGGGAGAGTCGCCTGACCCCGACGGTGCTCGGCTCGCTCGCGGCCGGGCTCCGGCGCGTCTCGCCGCCCGCGACCGCATTGGACCTCGCGTGCGGCACCGGGCTCGCTGCCGACCTCGTCGCGGGTACCTTCCCGAACGCCGTCGTGGTGGGGGTCGACCTCTCCGAGCAGATGGTTCGGACGGCGGTGGCGAAGCGACGTCCGCACACCGTTCGGTTCCTCGTGGGCGACGCCACCGCGCTGCCGTTCGCCGATGACGCGTTCGGACTGATCTCGATCCTCAACGGCTTCGTGTTCGCCGACGAGCTCAGGCGAGTTCTCGAGCCCGGCGGCTGGTTCCTCGTCGCGTACTCGTTCGACCAGTTCGCCGGCCTGCCCGCGCTCGACCGGATCGCGCTCGCCCCAGGCTCCGAGTAGCGCGGGATCGTGCGATGAGCGACAACCCGATGCGCCGGGTCACCGAGAAGGTGATGAGCGACCCCGGCTCGTGGAGGTCGGTGCGCGGCGAGGTCCTCGAGACCTTCGAGGCGATCGCGGCGGACTGGGAGAAACGCCTGAGCCCGACGGTGCTCACCTCGCTCGCGGCCGGACTGCGGCGCGTCCCGCCCCCCGCGACCGCGTTGGACCTCGCGTGCGGCACCGGGCTCGCGGCCGACC
>JALYLP010000437.1 GCA_030774195.1 Actinomycetota bacterium
GAGCAGCGCTCGGACCATCACGATCGTCTCGCGCAGCGCCTGATTGACGTGCTTCCGCTCGAGATGCATCTCTGCGAAGCCGGAGCCTCCGGCGCCGAGCGCGAGGACCGCTCTTCCGCCCGAAAGCTCATCGAGGCTGGCTATGGCGACCGCGAGCATGGCGGGGATCCTGGTGAATGGATCGGAGACACATGGCCCGAGCTTGATCGTTCGCGTGTTCAGAGCGTCGTTGGCGAGTGTGACGAAGACGTCTTTCTCGCCGTTGAACCGCTGATCGGCGTGCACGAAATATTCGAATCCCAGCTCCTCAGCGAGCTTGGCCATGGACGCGATCTTCTTCAGCGGCTCTACCGGAGCCATACCCACGCCGAACCGGACCATCAGCGGTCCACCTTAGGTCGCGCGCGCGGAAGGGACCTTGCCGGCATGCCTGCTCCCGCGCTCAGGACGCCAGGCTGAGGCTCATCTTCCCGAAGCCCTCGCGTCTCATCCGCGGGGCTTCGTGAGCGAGCGCGTCGAGCCCTTCGGTGATCCTTCCGACCAGATTCGTGGCGAGCGGCCCGCTCATGCCCCTGATGGCGCTGTCACGCTCGTAGACGAACCCGACGACGAGCAGGTCCCGGATATTCCTCGGCCACTCGGGTTTCACGAAGATGGCGGGCTTGTAATAGACAAGCAGGTCCCCGACGGTCTGATAGATCGTCTGGTTCTCTTCCACGACGTCGTGCGGCTCATCGATGACCACATACACCTCGCGGCCGCTCTCCATGCTGTGCACCGCCTGCCTCTGGATGGGCAGGATCCCCTTCAGCCATCTGGTGGTCTGCGGCGCGAACTCCTCGTCAAGCTCGGCGAACGCTTCGACGTCGCCGAGTGCGATCCTCACCCTGGTCAACGTTCGAACCTGCTCACGACCAGCTTCTGCAGGCCGTTGTGACGGATCTCCTCGCATTTGCGGCGGAATGCCGGCGAGGCGTCGATGAGCGTCGCGAAAAGGGTGGCGACCTGGAGATCGGAGTGCTTGCCCGTACGGGGTGGGTCGTCTGCGGCGAGGTCGCCGGCCGCCGGATCACCGTAGAAGATGGCGAACTCCGAGAGCTCCCGCTGGAACTGGGCGCTATAGGCAAGCTGCTTGCCTCGAGACATCTGAGGCGATCTCCAGAAATAGACGATGTCGCCCGGAGCAGTCGTTCCTCGTCGGACCGGTCCTTCGGGCGGGAGCCGAAGGATCTTGTCGCCCTGGAGATGCAGCATGATCTCCCGGCTGGACCAGTTGGCGTGAATGGACATGCCCTCCACCGGGAGGATGTTCCACACGGCGTCGCAGGTCTTCGGCACGACGTCGTCGAGCATCTCGGCGACGGCGGTCTCCCCGCCGAGCTCGAGGATCATCTTTCTCATCGCGTCAAATCACCTTCTCGATGAGGAGATCCTTCCGACCGCGGTAGATCATGTCGTCGCACGCCCGTGCAAGGTCCTCCAGGCCGGAGGAGATGTTCGCGAACAGGTTGACCCCCTCGGGTCCTCGCGGTCCCTGCGGTCTGGTGTCCCGGTCATAGACGATGCCGAGCTCCGCCGACTCGGACCTGCCGTACGGAGCGCCTCGGAAGTAATGCGGCGGCCGGTAGTAGTAGAAGATGTCGCCGGGCATCGGTATGTAGGTCAGCACGTTCTCGGGCTTGAGCACGACAGTGTTGTCGAGATGCGCGAGGACCTCATGGCCAGACCAGATGTCGTGGATCGCCGTCAGCCGGAGTGGTAGCAAGCTCCATATCGCGTCACACGTATTCGGAGCGTCGTCCTCCAACAGGTCAGCGGTGGCCGAAGCGCCTCCGTCCGGAAAGGAGATCCGGATCTTCCTCACCCTTCGTGCGTCGAGGCTCACGAGCTCAATGGAACTTATTCGTCCACATCACGCCTTCGGCGGTGTCGGGGATCGACGTGATGATGCCGGCGTCCTTGTAGAAGGTCGCCGTGGTCTCAACGGCCTTCTGCTCGAACTTGCCATCCTTCGAGATCGAGCCGAGAAGAATGTCGTAGGCGAGCGTCATCGTCGCGGGGTCCACGTTCGGATTGACCTTCTTGAGGATCGCGACGGTCTCGTCGTGGTGCCCGCGCATCCAGTCGTTCGCCTGCTGGATCGCCTTCACG
>JALYLP010000438.1 GCA_030774195.1 Actinomycetota bacterium
GGGGACCACAGAGGCGCTTGACCCCCATACTTGCTCGGAGTCACTTGGCGGACGTGCGTGCCGTCGGCCCGCATCACGAACACCGCCGCGAGCCCGATCGCATCGTCGAACCGGGTGAAGGCGATCCGCTTGCCGCTCGGGGACCAGGCGGGGAGGAGGTCCTCGACGCTCGGATCCGTGCTGATCTGGGTGAGGTGGGTTCCGTTGGGCCTGACCTTGAAGATCCGGGTCGGCTTGCAGGAACAGCTGGCGGCCACCCGATAGAAGGCGATCCATCCCCCATCGGGGGACCAATCCGGCTCCGTATCGAGGAGGACCTTCCCCCGGTGTGTCACCTGGATGAGCCCGGTTCCGTCCGGGCGAATCGTGAAGATCGCGCCGAGCGTGTGCGCCTCGTTGAAGTACACGCGGAATGCGATCCGCCCGTTCTCCCCCGGCGCCGTAGCGTGAGCCGGAACGACACCGGCGATCACGAAGGCCGCAGCGAACGCGACGATGACGACCACGCGCCGAGACGTGCGGTGCTCACGCTTCGAGCTCTCCATGCCTGCCCGCCTTCCCGTGGATCGATCGTTCGCGTTTGTTCGGTCACATCGACACAGGACCCGCACGGGCGGGGTGTTTACTCGGGCGCCGCAGTTCGGATGTTCAGCTGATCCGGACGAGGGGACCCGCCTGGAATCCGCTCAGGTCCCAGGGGTCGCGGCTGCGCTCGTGGATCGTGAGCTGATCCCCTTGGAACCGGAACGTGCATCTGAGCACGCCGTCGCCTCGGAGGCCGCTGATGTTGCCTTGGGTGTCGGTCACGACGAACGTATGGTCACCCCGAAGCTCGTAGATGGCGTTCAACCCGTCGCCCTGAAGTAGCCGGGGATCGAAGAAGACGACGCGACCGCCCCGGAACCGGATGATGCGTTCGAACGTCGCGGGTGCTCCAGCGCACAGGTCGGACTGCGGCGGCGGGTCTTTCGCTCCCTCCATACCTCGGATGATGTCTGCGATCCACTTGTCGAACCACGCGGGCTTCGCATGCGCCTGCAGCGTTTGGATCACGTCTTCGCACATGAACACCTGACGCCAGTCGCCCTCGAGCGGATCCGTGGGGGCTGCCGGTGCGACGGACGGGGATGGAACACCTCCCGTGGCGGCTCCCAGCTGAGTCGAAGAGGGCCCATGGCTGCATGCCGTCGAAACGAGCACGAGAGCGGCCAAACACGCGGTCGTCCGCCTCATGGCGGGCACTCTATTGTTCGTCGTTCCGAGGGGGAAGCCCGTAGCCCAGGTGGAGTCGGTTGACGCATGAAGTATTGAGCTCGGCTTGGGGAGCGTCGAGCCACGCATCCCGCACGCGAACCAGGCAGGAGTCGGGCGATTCCTTCGTGCCTGTGACTTGGTGGCCGTTCACCGGCGAGACGAGCACGGAGCCGCTCGCGAGGGTCGAGACGGCCTCGCGCGCGTACGCCAGCATGCCGAACGGATCGAACCGACCCACGATGATGAGGGTGGGCACGTCCGAGGTAACGGGCGTCGCAACGAGCGGATCACCCGGCGGGATCTGCCAAGCGTCGCACGCATCCAGGAACGGGCTGTGCGCGTACGCTTCGAAGAACCCTGGGTTGTCGCCCGCCAGCTCCGTCAGCGAGCTCCGGTCGGTGAAGGGCAGGACGTCGCGGCACATCACCGAGAGGTAGACGCCCAAACTCCGCACCAGGAAGTTCCAACAGTTCGGGAGGAACCCCTGACACAACTGCTCATCCAAGAGCGGGAACGCCATATGGAGGAGGGCGCGATCGGAACCGCGAGCGAGCAGATGGATCGCGTGAGGTACGAACGAACTGGGGAGACGCTGGAACGACAATCGGGCTCGGAGCCAGACTTCGAACCACCCGGCATCGAACAGGACTCGCCTGTCGCCTCGGAAATCCGCGACCAGTGGGCGCGCCTCGAGACGGTGGGTCAGCGTCTGGATGTCGTGCCCCAGGTCGGGCGCGATGCGATCGCACACTGGGTCGGCGGCGCAGTCGGCGACGAGTTCGTTGGTAGCCTGTCGGGTCGCCTGCACGCTCTCGACGAACGGATCGACGCCGGGCCACTCGGGGCTGTCGAGCAGGGCCGCGCGTACATGGTCGGGGAATTCGCGCAGATACTCGAGAGCGATCCTCGACGTTGTGCCGAGCGCCATGACGTCCCACTCGTCGATGCCGAGCGCGAGCCGGAGATCTTCCGCATCGGCCGCCATCTCGTGGAGGTCGAACGCGGCGAGATCGACACCCTGGGACACCAGACGATCGTGGCAGGCCGCGATCGCGCCCAAGAACTCGCTTCGGGTTCCCGAGTCATCGACCGGCACTGCGACGGGGGGCGTCGCCAAGCCAGCATCCACCTCGGGGCAAAGAAGGCTCGGCTGCGAGCGCCCGGTTCCCCGGACGTCCATCACGATCACTTCACGACCGAGCCCGACCGCCTGTGGCCCGAGCGTCTCGTAGTCGGGCGCTACGCCGAGATCACCACCGAGAGATAGGACGGGATCTGCAGCCGGCCGTGGGACGCCCGGTTCGATCCTGGTCACGAACACCTGGATGGTCCCGGCAGAGGGGTCGCCGTGATGCTCGAGCACCGTGAGCATCCCGCAAGAGAC
>JALYLP010000439.1 GCA_030774195.1 Actinomycetota bacterium
TGCGTCGGACCGTTGAGGCAGTTGACGCCGACGATATCCGCGCCCGCGTCGGCCAGTCGTTTCGCCGACTCGCCGGGCGTGTCTCCCTCGTAGGAACGGGCCGGGAGCCGTTCGAAGCACATCGTCGACATGACCGGCAGCCCGGTCGTCTTCGCGCGCTCGACGAACAGCAGGGCCTCGCCCGTGTAGGAGAAGGTCTCCCCGATCCAGAAGTCGGGTGGCCCCGCATCCACCTGATCCTGGAGCTGCCGGTCGAACAGTCCGCGGACATGGTCGGCACTCTTCGGATCGGCAGGGTCGTAGGCCCACGTGAGCGAGAGGTTCCCGGCGACGAGTGCATCGCCCTCCGCCGCCACCTTGCGAGCGATGCCCACGGCGTCACGGTTGATCTCGTCGACCTTGCCGGCCATGCCGACCGTCGCGAGCTTGTCGTCGCTCGCGTAGAAGGTCATCGTCTGCAGGACCTCCGCGCCGGCACGCAGGAACTCGCGGTGCAACTGTGCGAGCGCGTCGGGATGTTCGATGACCACCTCGGGCGTGAACGGCCCCGCCTGCACGTACCCACGCTTCTCGAGCTCGAGCAGGTATCCGCCGTCGCCGAGCACCGGACCGTCCGCCAGCCGCTCCAAGATCCCCTTCGACACGTCAGCCTCCTCGGTACGAGGAGACCGAGTGTATGGAGGAGCGCGAGGAACGGATGGTTCTGCGACGACCGGTGGTCACGTCTTCGCGGAAGCGGAGACGACAGGATTCGAACCTGTGAGGGAGCTATCAACCCCCTAACCGCTTAGCAGGCGGCTGCTTTCGGCCACTCAGCCACGTCTCCGCCGGCCATCCTAGCGAGGCGCGCCCTCGCTAGGCTGCGCCCGTGCCGCACGTGGTCGTGGTCGGCGGAGGCATCATCGGCGCGGCATGCGCCGATGAGCTCACGCGACGTGGTGCTTCCGTCACCCTGGTCGAGCGCGACGAGCTCGCGTCGGGCGCCTCGGGGCGGAACCAGGGACTGTGGGTCCCGCCCGAGGACCCGGCGCTCCACCCGATCGCGTCGCGGTCGCTCGCCCGTTACCTCGAGATCGCGGATGAAGCTCCGCTTCCCATACGGATCGACGCGCGCCCGATCGGCACGGTGTTCGTCGCCGTCGACGAGGAGGCCCTCGGAGCGGCGAGAGACACGCTGGCCGCGATCTCGGCAGGAGGGTTCGCCGTCAGCGAGCTCGACGACGCAGCGCTCGCGGACGCAGAGCCCGACCTCGCGCGAGACCTCGCGGCGGCATGGTTCGTCGATGCCGGCCATCGGCTGGATCCAGCGGCGCTCACGGTCGCGCAAGCGTTGCTCGCGGCATCCCGGGGGGCGGTGATCCGGCACCACCTCCCCGCGCGAGCGTTGATGACTGACGGCGACCGGGTGACGGGGGTCGTCACGGACGAAGGGAAGATCGAGGCCGACGAGGTCGTGGTTGCGGCGGGACCGTGGTCGCCGCGCCTGCTCGAACCGCTCGGGATCCGGCTGCCCGTCCTCGGCGTTCGCGGGTGGCTCGTGCGGGTCGATCCCGGCGCGCCGCTGGTCCGCCACCTGGTGCGCACCGCGGAGCGGAGCGGGCCTGTTGCCGCGGCCCGGGCCGGCGACATCGCTCGCAGCGGCTTCCCAACGAGTGACGGATACGGTTCCATCGTGCATCCCTTCGACGATGGGACCGCGCTCATCGGATCATCGCGCGCCGCGTGGCTGACGCCGGAGCCCGAGGATCCATCCGTTCCGCGACAGCTCCTGACGAGCGCGATCCGGATCGTCCCTCGGGTGGCCGATGCCGCGATGCTGTCATCCTGGTGGGGGCTCCGGCCGATGACGCCCGACGAGCGCCCGGTGATCGGCCGTATCCGCGAGGGCCTCGTCGTCGCGACCGGTCACGGGAGCGAGGGCGTGATCAACGGCGCGGGGACGGCTGAGCTGGTGGCTTCGGTCGTCCTGAGTGAATGGCCGCAGTTCGACGCGTCGCCGTTCGACCCGTTCCGTTTCGCCTGAACCAGCTCAGCGAGCGAGCCGGCCGGCCACCTCGAGGAGTTCGAGCGTCCGATCGACCGGCAACGCGTGCAGGGTGTGCCCGTCGCGTCCGGTCGTCGTACGAGCCGCGATCAAGGCGTTCACCACAGCCTCCTCCGTCGCTTCCACGGTGGCTCGGAAGATCGCCGACAGGATCGTGCCCGCGCGGGGGCCGTCGGCGATCGCGGCCGGCGCGAACGGCTTGCCGTCGCGGGGGACGCGAGCGGCGGTCGAGAAGGCGAACAGCTGCTCGCCGCTCGTGTTCGAAGCGTGGGAACCGCCTCGCGCGAGACCCATGCCGGCGCGCTCGGCCACGCGCCGGAGTTGGTGCGGGAGCAGGGGCGCGTCGGTCGCGACGACGACGATGCACGAGCCCTCGTGGTGGTCCTCGGGCATGAGGTCGGTCAGCCGTTCGCCCACCCGGACACCATCGATCAGCAGGTCCTCGCGGTCACCGTGGTTGGTCATCACGAGCACGCCGACGGTGGACCCGCCTCGCTCCGAGTCGAGGATCCTCGACGCCGAGCCGATCCCACCCTTGAAGTCGAAGCACTGCATCCCGGTGCCCGACCCGATGCATCCTTCTTCGACAGGTTCGGCCGTCACCGCATCCAGCGCGGCCCACACGTCGTCGTCATCGATCGGGTCCGCTAGGACGTTCGATAGCCACGAGTCGTCGCACTCGGTCACGCACGGCATCACCGATCCGCCGGCGTCGCCGTCGTGTCGTGCGATCCAGCGCACCGTCGCGTCGTACGCCTTGCCGATCAGGAGCGACGACGTGAGAACGATGGGCGACTCGAGGATGCCCCACTCACGGATCGAGTTGATCCCGATCAGCTCGCCGTACCCGTTGAGTATGTGTGTGGCGGCGTACACGGGCGCGGACCACGGGAAACCTTCGTGCGGCATGATCGCGGTCACCCCCGTGCGCACCGCCTTGGGATCCCCGTCGTCGCCCTCGATCACCGTCCGATGACCGACGCGGACGCCCGCGACGTCGGTGATCGTGTTGGACGGTCCCGGCGCGCCCCGACCGATGGTGATGCCCAGGTCGCGGGCACGACGGTTCGACATGGCCCGCTACCATACCGGCCGTGGGGATCCTCGGCCTCGGTGTCTCGTTCCGCCGTGCTCCCGTCGAGCTGCTCGAGCGTCTGGCGTTCGACGATGCCGACCTGACGAAGGCGTACCGCCACGCGCAGGACCTCGATGGCCTCGACGAGGTAGTGATCCTGTCCACCTGCAACCGCGTCGAGGCGTACGGCGACGTCCCGAGCTACCACTCCGGGTTCCTCGCGCTCAAGCGCGTGCTCATCGAGACGCGAGGCATCGAACACGAGGAGCTGGCGGACCCCCTCTATGCCCACTGGGAGCGCGACGCCACTGATCACCTGTTCTCGGTCGCCGCGGGTTTGGACTCGATGGTCCTCGGCGAGACGCAGATCCAGCGCCAGGTTCGCGAGGCGCTCCGCCGTGCCGAAGCCGAGGAAGCGGCGGGGCCGGGGCTCGCCACCGTGTTCCATGCGGCCGTTCGCGCGGGGCGCCGGGTGCGGCACGAGACGGGGCTCGGCGCGGCGCCGGACGCGTACGTCGCGATCGGAGCGGACCTCGCCGACGAGGCGCTGGGCGGGATCGCCGGGCGGAGGGCGGTCGTGATCGGCGCCGGCGGGATGGCCGAGCTCGCCGTCCATCACCTTCGGGGTCGCGGTGTAGGTCCGGTCCGGGTGCTCAACCGCTCGCCTGAGCACGCGCGGGCTCTCGCCGAACGAACGGATGCGGACCACGGCGG
>JALYLP010000440.1 GCA_030774195.1 Actinomycetota bacterium
CCGCGACGCCATCATGATGATCGACGACGCACACGCGTCCGGCGTGCTCGGCGCGGGTGGCGCCGGGACCGTTGACCACTTCGGGCTGCACGACCGCGTGGATATCCAGGTGGGGACGCTCTCGAAAGCGATCGGCGTGCTCGGGGGTTTCGTCGCGGGCCCGCCGCACCTGATCGGATGGCTGCAGAACCGTGGGCGTCCCCTCCTTTTCTCGACGAGTCCGCCGCCACCGGTCGTCGCCGCATGCATGGAGGCGCTCCAGATCATCCGCGACGAGCCTGACCGGCTGGAGCGCCTGTGGACGAACACGCGGTTCCTCAAGGACGGTCTACACGAGCTCGGTTTCGACACCGGAAGTTCGGAGACGCCGATCACACCCGTGATCACCGGCGATGAGGCGAAGACGCAGTCCTTCGCGCGTCGTCTCTTCGAGGAGGGCGTCTTCTGTCCGGCGATCGTGTTCCCGACGGTGGGTCGTGGGAAGGCGAGGGTGCGGACGATCGTCAACGCCGACCACACGGAGCCGGATCTGGCCGAGGCGCTCGCCGCGTTCGAGCGCGTAGGGAAGGAGCTGGGGCTACTCGGGGGCTGACGGATCGCCGAGCGATCCTTCGGCGACCTTGGCCGTGAGACCCCTGATCATCAGATCCATCCCGAACTCGAATTGCTCATCCCCGTCGCACTCGGCGAAGTACCGCGAGACGGCGGCCAATACGGGGAACTCGTCCGTGGGGAGCATGGCCGCGAGGTCCTCTTTGCGGTTCACATGCTCCGGGCTCTCGATCGTGCCGCCCTCCATCATCACGAATCCCTGGATGTAGCCGCCGAACGCATGGAACGCCTGCACGCAATCGCGATCGGAGAGCCCCGCCTCCCGGAACGAACGCAACGCGAACTCCATCGGACGGAAGGAGTCCGGTGAGGAACGCGCCGGCCCGTGGCGCTCGGCGAACAAGCGCATCACGTCGGGATGCGCCTGCAGGAGCCGACGGTACGATCGAGCCCCGGCGCGGAGTCGCTCCGAGATGTCGCCGGCCGCATCCGGGTACTCGAACTCACCCATGACGGCCTCGCAGATCCCGTCGAGCACGTCTTCCTTGTCGCGCACGTGGTGATACAGCGACATCGCCTCCGCGCCGACCTCGCGAGCGATCCGGCGCATCGAGACTGCCTCGAGCCCGTCGGTATCCATCACGCGCAGCGCGGCGGCGATGATGCGCTCGCGTGTCAGTCGCTCGCGTTCTTTCGTGATAGTCATAGTGGTTCGTTCTCCGGTGTTCGTTCTCGGAACGTTCACCGATGTTCGGGTTGACAGGCTTACACCGTACGCATATCCTCCGTACACCGTAAGCGTACACCGTACGTCAAGATGCGCTTGGAAGCAGGCCGAAGAACCGTTCCACGTTAGGGGGAACCCGTGAAGCTGAATCCCGAAACACTTGCACGAGCGAGCAGCCGCCACGCCTGGCGGACCGTCGGGATCTGGGCGGTGATCCTGATCCTCGGCTTCGGAGCGTCCGGGGTCCTGTTGAGCAAGGCGCTCACGACGGACTTCGACTTCATTAACAACCCGGAGGCGATCCGAGCGCAGACGCTGCTCCAACAGAAGCAGCTGGAGCAGGACGTGACGCCGGAGACGTTCGTGATGACCGGATCGCAGGGTGCGACCACCGACCCGGCGTTCACGGCGAAGGTCAACGCTGCGTTGAACGATATCCGCGCGCTCGACCCGAGCGTCGTCCTGCAGGTCCCCTCGCAGTTCCCGCTCTCGGAAGCGGACAAGTCCAACCCGCAGGTCGCCGCGCTCGGCCCGATCCCGTCGGAGGACGGGACCGCGGTGCTGTTCAACGTGATCCTCGTCAAAGACAGCGACCAGACCGCCACGATCGTGGACGGCCTCGACACGATCCAGGCCAAGTACTCGACCGGCGACATGCACTTCTACATGCTCGGCGAGCCGACCTCGACCGCGGACTTCAAGAAGATCTCCGAAGACGACCTGAAGAAGGGCGAGACGATCGGCGTCGTCGTGGCGATCGTCGTGCTGCTGATCGTCTTCGGGTCGCTGATCGCCGGCGTGACCCCCATCATCATGGGGATCTTCGCGATCGGGGTCGCCTTGGGGGTCGTCGGTCTGCTCGGAGGAGTGTGGCGCTGGAGCTTCTTCGTCCCGAACCTGATCACGATGCTGGGGTTGGCCGTCGGCATCGACTATTCGCTCTTCATCGTGTCGAGGTACCGAGAGGAACGGCGTCATGGCCGCGACAACCTCGAGGCGATCGGCATGTCGGGCGCGACGGCCAACCGCGCCGTCTTCTTCAGCGGGTTGACCGTGGTGATCGCGCTCGCCGGCATGCTGCTCGTGCCGACCACGATCTTCCGCGGCCTCGCCGGTGGCGCCATCATCGTCGTGCTCATCTCGGTGGCGCTCTCGATGACCCTACTGCCGGCGCTGATGGCGCTCTTCTCCGATCGCCTGGTGAAGCCCGGCTTCATCTTCGGGCGCGGGCGGACGCTCGAGCAGGGCCGCGCCGGCGGGTTCTGGGACCGTGAGTCCCGCTCCGTGATGAAGCGCCCGTGGGTGTACTTGATCGTCACCGCGAGCTTCTTGATCCTCCTCTCGGTGCCGTACTGGGCGCAGTCGCGCGCTGATGGGGTCGGCCGCGGGATGAAGAAGGGCTTCTCGGGGATCGAGGCGATCCCCGACGGGATCCCGACGAAGGACGCGTTCAAAGTCCTCGTCGCGAAGTTCCCGAAGGAGAGCGGGGCGCAGTCGACCGCCCAGGTCGTGATCCCCGGGGCCGCGACCGACCCAACGATCTCGTCTCAGATCCAGGCCCTCGATACCGCGGTCGCGAGCAACCCCGCGTTCGCCAAGCCCCAGCCCCCCCAGACGAGCCAGGACGGAACGGTGACGCTCGTGGCGATCCCGTTCGCGGGCGAGGCCACCGACTCGCAGAGCCAGGCCGCGGTCGACGCGGTCACGGCGCTGCGGGACCAGTACGTCCCGCAGGCCTTCGGTCCGGACTCCAGCGTCCTCGTCGGCGGCGACACGGCGATGACGAAGGACTTCTTCGACATCTCCGACCGGTACACGCCGATCGTCATCCTGCTGGTGCTCGGCCTATCCTTCATCCTGCTCACGGTCGTGTTCCGCTCGATCGTCGTGCCGGCGAAGGCGATCGTGATGAACCTGTTGTCCGTCGGGGCCGCGTACGGGCTCATCACCCTGATCTTCCAGCAGGGGGGCCCGTCCTGGGCGAAGTCGATCGCCGGCGCCCTCAACTTCACGCAGGTCCAAGCGATCGAATCGTGGCTCCCGCTGTTCCTCTTCTCGATCCTGTTCGGCCTGTCGATGGACTACCAGGTGTTCCTATTGAGCCGGATCCGCGAGGAGTACGACAAGACCTCGGACAACTCCGAGGCGGTGGCGTACGGCCTGCGGACCACCGGCGGGATCATCACGGGCGCCGCCGTGATCATGGTGGCCGTGTTCGCGGCGTTCGCGAGCGGCAGGATCGCGGCGCTGCAGGAGATGGGGTTCGGTTTGGCCGTGGCCGTCTTCCTGGACGCGACGATCGTCCGGTCGATCCTGGTGCCGTCGGCGATGAAGCTGCTCGGCGATCGCAACTGGTACCTCCCGGGGTGGCTCCAATGGCTGCCCAAGGTCGACGTCGAGGGACACGGGGCGGCCGAGCGCGTCACGATCCCGGACACGCCGGCCGAGCTGGTGGAAGCTCGCGACACGAACGACTGACCGATCGATACCCGGAAGGGGGAGGCTGCCCGCGCCTCCCCCTTCGGTCGTCTCGGGATGCACGCGATCGCCTGACATGATGGCGCCATGCGTCGACTGACCGACGGCTCGTCGCACGCTCGGCTCACGCTCGCGGTCGACGTGCTCGCGATCGCCGGGTTCATCCTTATCGGGATGCGGTCGCACTCGGACGCCGCGGCCGTGTCGATCTTCCTCCGCAACTTCGTGCCGTTCACCGGTTCGTGGCTCGTCGTTGCCTGGCTCGTCGGTACCTATCGCCCGCCGACACCGATCGGCCTGATCGTGACGCTGCTGATCGCGATCCCGATCGGCGTGGTGCTCCGAGCACTCTGGGTGCGGAGCTGGAGCCTCGGTGAGGTGCTCACGTTCGCGCTCGTCGCGCTCGTGTTCGCAACGATGCTGATCGGGTTGGGCCGAGCGATCTCGGCCGTGCTCGGAGCCAGGCTCTTCGACCGGCGGACGTCGTGACGCCGATCGACATGCCCGACCCGGGGGCAGCCCGGAGTTTCTGGCTGGAAGAGGCGCTGCGCGACGACTCCGGGGAGCCGTGCCCGCCGCTCGATGCCAACGTCGCCGCCGATGTGTGCATCGTCGGCGGCGGGTTCGCGGGGTTGTGGACCGCCGTGCGTCTCAGTGAGCGCGAGCCCGGCCTCCGGATCGCGCTCCTGGAGCAGGATATCGTCGGCGGCGGTGCGAGCGGGCGGAACGGCGGGTTCTTCTCGTCCTCGTGGTGGGATCTGCCAGCGCTGATCGGGTTGTTCGGCGAACGGGAGGGTCTGCGCTATGCGCTCGCGCTCGCTGACTCCGTCGCAGAAGCCGGGGAGTTCTGCGCGACCAACGGGATCGACTGCTGGTTCCACCTCGACGGCGCGATGGGCGTTCGAGCCGGATCGTGGCAGGAGGGGATCAGCCGGCGATCGGCGATCGACCTCTGTGCCCGGCTGGGCTACGGGGATCGCATGATCGCACTCAGCGCCGCGGAGACGCGCGCCCGCGCCGACTCGCCGACGTTCGAGGGAGGCGCGTTCATCCGCGACGCCGCCGTCGTCCAACCAGCGCGGCTGGCTCGCGGCCTCCGCCGTCTCCTGCTCGAGCGAGGCGTTCGAATCTTCGAGCGCACCCGCGTCACCGATGTCGAACGGTCGCGTCCCGCGGTCGTCCGCACCGACCACGGCGCGGTCCGGTCGGATCAGGTCGTGCTCGCCCACGGCGCCTGGGCCGCGGGGTGGCGGAACTTCGCCCGCAGCTTCTCCGTCATCGTCGACTACGTCGTCGTGACGGAACCGATCCCCGACAGGCTCCGGGAGATCGGATGGACGTCGCAGATGGGGATCGCGGACGGGCGCGAATGGCTCTACTACCTGCGCCCGACCGACGACGGGAGGATCGCGATCGGCGGCGGTACCGGCGGTGTCGTGTTCGGGGGCAGGGCGAGCGGGCGGGCCGTCACGCACGACCGGCGGGTCGCCGAGGTGGCGGCGCGCGGACTGCTCCGGATGTTCCCGCAGCTGGAGGGGACCCGCTTCACCCACGCGTGGGGCGGCCCGATCGACCAGACGCCGGCGTTCGTCCCGTTCTACCGGACGCTCGAACCGGGCACGATCCACGCCGGGCTGGGCTACAGCGGCCACGGTCTGTCGCAGACCTACGTGGGCGGCAAGATCCTGGCTTCCACGGTCCTCGGCGCCGAGGACGAGTGGACGTCGCTCGCCGTCAACCGGCCGGAGACGATGAAGGCGCCCCCCGAGCCGTTCCGCTGGCCGGCCGTCAAGGTCATCGCTTCAGCGTTGGAGCGCGGCGATGCCCGCGAGGAGGCCGGCAAGCGTCGCGGCGTCGTGAACGAACTGCTCGGGTCGGGTCCGGTCGGGCTGCGCGAGCGCTACGTGACGAAGCGTCAGTAGCGGTCGTCGTGCGACCCCGGGAGGTCGCGGCTGGGACGACCGACGTCGATCGTCGTCCGGGAGCGGCCGGCGCGCTGGAACCTCCGCCACTGACGGCGCCATGCGAGCCACGCGATAGCGACCACCGCCGTGACGGACAGGATCGCGGTGAGCACGATCACGAGCGTGATCTTCAGGACGAGGCCGAGCACGCCCGCGAGCGCGGCGAGCAGCAGCAAGAACAGCAGGACGATCATGCACCTATCGTACGGCCGAGGCCGCGAAACGCGCGATCCGCCGCACGAGCAGCTCGGGCTGCTGGATTGGGAGGTCGTGGATCCCCTCCACCCATACGAACGTCGCCGGTGATCCTTCCGCCTTCAGCCGCTGCACCGCCTCACGTTTCGCGGCGTCGAACGCGGCCCCCTCGGCGGAGCCGTGGGCGAGGAT
>JALYLP010000441.1 GCA_030774195.1 Actinomycetota bacterium
CCCATGGACCGCGCCCGAGATATCACCGTCCACCTCCTCGCATCGTGGCAGGGGATGACGAGGTCGGAGATGGAAACCTTCATCGCGACGGCGACACCCCAAGGCTGAGGCGGCGGGATCCGGATCAGCCCGCCGATCAGCCGCCATGGGACGGATGTCCCGACCGGATGATGCTTCCGACCCATCACGTGGCGCAGCCTGCGGCCCGAGAACGTTCGTGGTGCCGAAGTTCGGCGGGAGAGACGACCGCGGAAAGGTGGTTCTGCCATGGCGCGCTTCCGACCCATCGCCGTCGCGTGCGCGAAGCTCGTGGTCGTTCTCATCCTCCTCGTCGCGCTCACGTCCGTGCAGGTCCGGGTTCGGGCCGCGCCCCGTGGCAACGCCGACCTTTCGATCACCGGATCTGCCTCTTCGATCGGCGTCAAGGTGGGACACGACGTCACGCTCGCGCTGACGATCGTGAACCAAGGTCCCGACCCCGCGACGCACGTGACGGTCGAGGGCATGCCGGACACGGACATGACGACCGTAGCGGCCGACGCGTCCCGTGGGACATGCACGACGATCGCGGTCGTCGTGTGCAGCCGTGACTCCCTGGAAGCATCCGGATCGTTGAAGCTCACCGTCCGCGCGACGACGACCGCAACCGGGCCTGCAGATACGACCGTCCTCGTCGTGTCCGACACCACCGACGGCGCGCTCACGAACAACTCCGTCTCGTTCACGACGCAGGTCGGATCCGCGTCCTCCGCGTGCGATCTCGAGGGCGCAGCCGGGAACGACCGGATCGTGGGGAATCATCATGACGAGGTGATCTGCGGACGCGGCGGGAACGATCGCCTGTTCGGTCGACGCGGGAATGACCGGCTGAACGGTGGATCCGGGAACGACGTCCTGATCGGTGGCCCGGGGAAAGACCGGTTGATCGGCGGATCCGGCAAGGATCGTTGCCCCGCATCGGGCGGAGACGCCCGTCGGAGCTGTCCCTGACACCCGAGACGATGGAGGTTGAGCCCATGATCCGCGTGATGATCGCGGACGACGAGGAGGGCGTTCGTGACGCACTTTCCTCGCTGCTCGATGACGACGAGCAGATCTCACTCGTCGGCACCGGACGCGACGCCGACCAGGCCATCGCGATCGCCGCACGAGAGCGGCCGGACGTCGCCCTGTTGGATGTCCGCATGCCTCGAGGCGGAGGTCCGAGGGCCGCTCGCGAGATCGCCCAGGTGAGCCCGGGCACGGAGCTCATCGCGCTCTCAGCCAACGACGACCTGGACGACATCCGCGCGATGCTCCGAGCCGGCGCCGGGGCCTATCTCGTGAAAGGCGAGGGAACGGCCGAGATCGTCGACGCGATCCATCGGTGCATCGAGGGATCCGACGGGCGGACCCGTTGGGCTGCTCTCCTGCCTCGGTCGTTCGGCACGCGTCCGTTCGGGAGCCGAGAGCGGCTGAGACGGATCGAAGCCGTCGTCCGCGGCCAAGGGGTCGACATGGTCTATCAGCCCATCTTCGACCTCACGGAAGGCAGGCCGTCGGCGCGGAGGCGCTCTGTCGTTTCACCGCTGCGCCTCTCCGCACGCCGGACGTCTGGTTCGCCGAGGCCGCCGATGTGGGGCTCGGCATCGAGCTCGAGATCACGGCCGTTCGACGAGCGGTCCAAAGCCTGGAATGGCTGGACCCGTCGATCGCCCTCGGGGTCAATGTCTCCCCGGAGGCGAGCTGCTCGCTTGAGCTTCCGGAACTGCTCGAGACCGTGCCGGCGGAAAGGCTCGTTCTGGAGATCACCGAGAACGCGCCGGTGCACGACTACGAGCGGCTCGGGGCCGCGCTCGCCCCCATGCGTGCACGAGGGGTGCGACTCGCGATCGATGACACGTGCTCGGGGTACGCGAGCCTCCGTCACGTCCTTCATCTACGACCGGACACGATCAAGCTCGATATCACGCTCACGCGCGGGGTCGAGACGGACACCGCCCGCCGTCTGCTGGTCGAGGCGCTCGTGGGCTTCGCCCCGAGCGTCGGTGCCGAAGTGCTCGCCGAGGGCATCGAGGGCGCCGAGCAGCTCCGCACCTTGATGGACGCAGGAGTCCAGCTGGGCCAAGGCCATTACCTTGGTCGCCCGGGGCCGCTTCCGAACTCGGGGACATGGCCCGCCTGGGGTAACGCGAGCACGTTCATGGAAGCAGGTGAGATCGCACTGAAGAGCTGACCAACCGAGCACACCTCCCATGCCCCGCGTGAGGGCTACACTCGCGAACGGGCCTATGGAGACCGAGATCCTGATCGCGGACGATCACGGGCTCATCCGAGAGGGTCTCCGGACGCTTCTCGAGGCAGAGGACGACTTCCACGTCGTCGGCGAGGCGCGAACGGGAAACGAGGCGCTCGCGCTCACGAGACACCTCAGTCCAGACGTCGTGGTGCTCGACGTCCGGCTGCCCGATCGCAACGGCATCGAGATCTGCGCCGAGATCCACGACCTCTCTCCCACCACCAGGGTCCTCGTGTGTTCCGGCCTCGCCGACGGATCCGCGCTCGTCGAGGCGGCCAAGGCGGGTGCAGAAGGGTTCGTCTCCAAAGAGGCCACGAACGCCGAGATCGTCGATGCCGTCCGGCGGGTCGCCGGCGGCGCTTCGGTGGTCGGCGAAGGATCCGCCCAGGCCATGTTCCGGTATCTCCGCTCCCGTCACGGCGACGTCCCGCGGCTCGCGCAGCTGTCGGACCGTGAACGGCAGGTATTGGGGTTGCTGTCCGAAGGCCTGACGAACCGTGAGATCGGAACTCGCCTCTTCATCTCGGAGAAGACGGTGCGGAATCACGTCTCCGGCCTCCTCCGGAAGCTGCACCTGCGCCATCGGACGGAAGCTGCCCTGTTCGCGGCACCGCTCAAGGCGGAGCTCCTCCCCGAGGATTAGGGACAACCGGGACAGATGTCCCGGGGTGTCGGGTACTGCGCCCCATCCAGCCCGTTGCGCCCATGCCCGAACGTCTTGGGAGACGACCTCGTCCGAGCAAGCGAAGGAGGCAACGCGTGAACACCGTGCTACCGACCGAGCGAACCGATGGGTCCGGCGCGATCCGAGTGGCCGTCGCCGACGACGAGGAAGCCGTCGTCGACGTCCTCCGGTCGCTGATCGGCTCCGATCCGACCCTTCGGTTCGTCGGAGCGGCGAACGACGCCGAGGGGGCGATCGACGTGGCCGTGCGGGAGCGGCCCGACGTGATCCTGGTGGATGTCCGGATGCCCGGCGGAGGCGGCGTGCGCGCCGTTCGAGAGATCAGCAAGCGGTGTCCACCTACCAAGGTCGTTGCGCTCTCCGCCCACGAAGACTCCAACACGGTGATCAGGATGATCAGCGCGGGCGCACGCGCCTACGTTCGCAAAGCCGAATCCACCGAGAAGATCCTTCGCACGATCCATCGAGCGGTCGACGAGCCATGGTCGGCGCCCCCCACGCCCCATCTCACCCTCATCACTCCGTCCCTCTCGGTGAGCCAGGAGCGAGCGCCCCGGGTCGCGCGCGCGATCCTGGGCGGCGAGATCACCGCGGAGTTCGACCCCATCGTCGACCTGGGCACAGGCCGCACCATCGGATTCGACGTCCAACCGCGGGTCGCCACGCTCCCCCATCGCTCCTACGACTCCTGGCTCGCGGACGCCGAGGCGGCAGACCTGCTGCTCGACTTCGAGCTCGCCGCCTTCCGAGTTGCGACCCGCGCGCTGCGGGAGATCCGGACCGAGCTGTTCCTCGAGTTCGAAGTGAGCCCCGCAACGGTGCGCACGGCGAGGTTCCGCCGGGCGATCAGCCGTTCGATCGCCCACCAGATCGTGCTCGGGTTCAGCCCACTCGTTCTGGCGGACGACCTCACCCCAGCCGAAGCGAACCTCGGCGAGACGCTCGTTACCCTCCGGGAACGAGGGGTCCGGATCTCGGCGCGCGACATCGGGCCTGGGCTCCCGAGCCTTCGCCAACTCCTCTCCATCTCTCCGGAGTTCGCTCGGCTCGACCACACGCTGACTCGGTCGGTGAACGACAGCTTCTCGAATCACGCGATCGTCGCCTCAGCGACGGCGTGCGCGGCAGAGGTTGGGGCGCGGGTGATCGCCGCCGACGTTGCTTCGGGCGATCAACTCGAGGAGCTCCGCGCGCTCGGTGTGGGGA
>JALYLP010000442.1 GCA_030774195.1 Actinomycetota bacterium
GTCGCACGCGGCGCGCGCGCGGGTGATGGATTCTCGCAGGACGGGCGGCAGAGCGGGCTCGGGGTCGTACTCACCGTTGGAACACGGCCCGAACTCGACCGGGAGACCGGGATCGTCGTCCCTCCAATCCATGGGTTCCCTCCCGAGGCGAGGATAGTCCTCCAGCACCTCGCTGTGTCAGGATGGGACGGTCGGCTGCGCGCGCTTCTGGCTGGCGAACTTGAGGACTTGACCTGCTGGAATCTCGGTTCGCGAGGCATCCACTCCGGCCCGGTCTTGTGATGGGATCGAATGTCCACGTAACGCCCACGCCCGAGGGAGCGCCCCACCCAGCCCCTAACGGCGCTCATTTCGAGCGGCTCTTTCGGGCCATCTCCCATCTGTCTCCCAAGACTCAGGACCGACGACGGATGGCTCCCCACTAAGGTGGGGAAGGGGCGCGCTGGCTTGAGAGGACGAGAGTTGCAACGAGCTCAGCCTTGATCGTGAATCCTTCCTCACCAGATTGAAGCCAGACGTAAAGACCCTTGACCTGCCAGAAGAACCGCACCCCGTCCGAATACACTGCCGTGCCATCCACCGTCTGCGCCACCTCATAGCCCTCGCCGGAGATGATCTGCGAAAGGGGACGCTCTTCGGCGACGCGAGTCGTCCACATGTAGAACTCGCCACCGCGTCGAGCGACGATCGCGGACCCGGTGTTGCCGAGCTGCGTGATCCCGGCTTGCCGCAGGATTCTGCTGTGGCTTCGACCACCGACCGACGAACCGATCGACTCAGCGCTTCGATGCCAGGTGAACACGGCCTACGGCATCTTGGTAACGAGTCCAACCGTTGGTCAGGTGGGCGGTCCCGTGGCGCCAGGCACGGGAATGCATAACGGTGTTCCGAATGCCGACTACCTGATTGAGTACCCGACGGCCTTCGGCGTGAGCGCCAGAATGAGTGACGGCATGTTCGAGGTGATGTGGTTGAGCGGGAACGTATTGATTAGAGGAGATAGCTTCGTGCTCAGCGATGGGCTGGCCACTTCATGATCACGCTGGTCCCAGCCATCCCACGAACTCCTCGGGCGTCCCGCGGTGGCAGTCCTCGCCTTAGGTCCGTCGTGGGTGTGGTGACGGCTGAACAGTCGCGAGCCGATCACGTGGTTGAGATCCGGAGCAAACGCTCCGGGTCGAACTTCGCCAGCCATGCCTCGCCGCCGTCTGCAGCGATCCACGCCGGCGCGAAGCCGACCTTCACGGCCCGCCCGACGAGCTGGCCGGAATCGGCGTCGAATGAAACCACGAGTGAAGGGTGGCGCGGATCGGGGATGTAGACGGTCTTCGATCGTGAACCCGTGTCGGTGAGGATCCACACCTGCCCAGCCGCCTCGGCCAGCCCGATCCCGGACGGCGAAGGGAAGCTCGCGATCGTGCGACCGCTGGACGGATCGATGCGGAAGATCCCGCCGGCGCTCGTCAATGCCCAGACGGATCCGTCACCGAACGTGAGAGCTGACACGCCGGAAAGGTCAACCGTCGCAGTCGAACCGTCTGATCCGAGTTGGCGAAGTCCACCGCCCTCCGCTACCCAGGCGCTGCCCCCGCCCGCCGTGAACGGCAGCTTAGGGGAAGTCGACAGCTGCCCGCGCGACGTGACGACGCCTGTCGTGCCGTCGATGCCGTAGATGCGGCCGGCTCCGTTCGTCGCGGAGATCACCCAGACGTGCTGGCCGTCCGCAACCACCTGCACCGGGATGTGGGGAACCCTGACCCTCCGGACGATCCGCGCCGTAACGGGGTCGATCGCCACGACCTCATGATGGGACGTATCCGTCACCCAAACGTCCGTCCCGATCGCGATGCCGCCCTGATCGCCTAGTCCCGCAACACGGATCGAGGCGGTCACGGTCATGCTGGTCGGATCCACGCGTAGTACGTGTTCGTAAGCGGCAACCCACACTGAGTTCGCACCTGCAACGACGCCGAAATCGCCGAACGGGAGCTTGAGCGTCCCAGTAATCGCGAGAGGCCGGACAGGCGCCGTCGGGATCGGGCTCGGAGCGATCGCCTTTTCCTTCGGGGGCTCCAACGCGTTCCACGCGAAGATCGCGGCGGCCGCGAAGATCACGATAGCGACAGTTGCCGCGGCTACCCGGCGCCTGGGTCGGTTCGCGAGGCGCTCTGCCACCGACGCAACGCTGGGCTGGTTCTCAGCGCGCTTATGGGCTTCTTGCCACAAGTCCGGGGGCGTCAGCTCGTCTGCAGGGGCAAACTTCTCACGCAGATCGATCATGGTCGTCTCCAAGTTCTCTTCGAAGGCGGTTCCTCGCCCGATACAGGTGGACGCCGACGGCTGAGGCGGAAGACGCGAGGATGTCCGCGATCTCCCGGACGGAGTAACCGCCGTAGTAATGCAGGACGACGGCCGCACGTTGGTGCGGCGTTAGCTTCCTTAGAGCCCGAACCAGGTCGATGAGCTCATCCGAGACCGCGCCAGGATCGCCATCCTCCTGCCCGGGAGGCATGGTGGGTCTCTTGTCCGGCATTCCTTTCGCCACTCGGAAGGCCGTCTTCCACACCCACGCGGCGGGATCACGGATCGCGTCGCCCCGCCGAATCGCCTGAGCGAACGCCTCGGCCACGGCGTCGCTAGCGGCCTCCCGATCGCCGGTGTGGAGCACGAGAGCCCTCCACAAGCGGGGAGCCTCCGCTCGGTAAACGTCTTCGAGCGAGGTCCTAGTCTCGACGTTCATCCTCCCCATGTTGCGCGCATGCAAGAAAGGGGACGATAGGGATCGATCCGTTAACGACGGATTAGGATGGAGGACCCCTATCCGTCGCCGCTCCCCGCGGACGGTGCGGACGCTGACCGTCCCGGACTAGGCCCCGATCGCGGCCGCCCTGACCCTCACCGATTACCACCAGCGCACACCCCCCCTCTCCTGGGTGCTCCCTCCCGCCTGGCGTCCGTCCGCTCTCCTGACCCCGGCCTTCGACCTGTCCCGGTTTCCCGGCCGTCCCGAGCCCCCTCCCTTCTCTCTCCGCGTCAAGACGAAGCTCAGCGCGGCCGCGCGAACGGCGCGAGCACCTTGAGGTGCGCGCCCCAACCGCCGATCTCGTCGAGGGCGTTCCCGTAGTCGAGCGTCGGCGGAAGTTCGAGGGCCGCGTAGGGGTTCGGCTCGCCGTACGCGGTGCGGTCCTGAGGAGCCTCGAACGTGAGCGTCCACGATCCAGACCCGTTGAACCCAACGAGCGCGCCGTGGTCGGCGAGTCCTTTGCAGATCGCCTTCTGCCACGTCGGGATGGACAAGGCGTCGATCTGCTCGTGGGTGAGATCCAGGAAGACGACGTTCCCCATGGAGAGTCGGGTAGCCGCATCCGTCGGCACGCACCGCTTCCCTTTCGTTCCCGATCCCTCGTACGGCGCGACGCTGCGGCCCGACAGGCACGTCGCGTGCAACCCGACGGTGTGGTTGACGTATCCGGCGGCCAGCTCCTCGGGGCGGATCGGGAGCATCCCGGTCGGCGGCTCCTCCACCGTGTTGAACCCCGAGCCGTACGTCTCGAGGCGGAACGCATGCAAGGCGGTGATCGTCCTCGCGGTGTCGTCGACGAGCGTGAGTCGGAACCGGTACGTGTAGCCGTCGACCTGGTCGATCACGTAGACCACGCCGTCGGACAGGTTGGACGGTTGCATCCCGCTGGGCGCGTGGATCCGGCTGCCGTCGATGTGTTGCCCGTACGTGAAGCGCGTCTCTCGCAGGACGATCCGGTAAAGGGGATCCGTGGCTCGCCCGAAGTAGAGCGGGAATCCCCAGCCGAAGAGTTGCTTCGGTCCCGCCGGTGCCGGGGGGCCGTCCGAGACCAACGACGAGATGTAGACGTCCGACCGTGGATCGACGTTGGTCTTGTCGAGCGGTGCCACCCACGGTGAGGTCTCCGAGAACAGGTGCCAATCCGGCCCCGGCCAGTTGTCGATGCCGTACGCGGATCCCTCCGAGGTTCCCTCCGAGGCGTTGTGCAGCACCCGCTCGACCAGGGTCGCTCCGATGGCGGCCGCGGCGACGCCGCCGGCCCCGATGAGGAACGCCCGTCGCTTGATCCGGTCCATTCGCGCCAAGGTCGACACCTGTCGTGCGTCGACTGTAGCCGGGCGCCGCCCAAGTCCAGACCGCGCCACGTCCAGATCCGCGGGGTCAATCAAGGTTGACGATTCGCCTCGGTCAACGTATGTTGACGGCATGACCGAAGCCACGAAGATCGCGAGCCAGGCGAGCAGCAGCGATCCCAGGGTCGGTCTTCGAGCCGTGGCGGCGCTCCGTCGTTTGGTCGAACAGCTCGAGACCCTCCAAGTCACGAAGGCACGGGACCTGAGCTGGTCGTGGCAGGAGATCGCTCAGGAGCTCAACGTGAGCAAGCAGGCGGTCCACAAGAAACACGCCGGTCGGCGGTTCCTTCCCGGGAGGTAGTTGGCGGTGTTCGAGCGTTTCACGGAGCGTGCTCGGGGAGCGGTCGTCTTCGCTCAAGAGGAAGCCCGGGACCTGCATCACCACCACATCGATACCGAGCACCTCCTGCTGGGGCTTCTGCGCGACAGAACGAGTGTCGGGCACCAGGCGCTTGACCGGCTGGGGGTTCGTCTGGACGACGTCCGATCGGAGGTCGCGCGGGTCGTGGGGGAGGGTCCGCCAGCGGCGCTCGATGAGGGGGATGCCGAGGCACTTCGTGTCATCGGCATCGATCTCGCCGAAGTTCGCCGACGGGTCGAAGAAGCGTTCGGTGAAGGCGCACTCGAGGGGATCGCTTCCGCTCGCCGCCGCCGGCGTCGAAGAAGGGCATGCGTCTCATCGGTCGGCTCTATCCCCTTCACGCCTCGCGCGAAGAAGGTGCTCGAGCTGGCGTTGCGGGAAGCGAAGGCACTACGACACGACTACATCGGGACGGAGCACATCTTGTTCGGCTTGGTCCGAGAGCGAGAAGGCCTCGCGGCAAGGCTGCTGGCCGAGAGGGACGTGTCAGACAAGCGGGTTCGAACTGTTGTGACTGAGCTCCTCTCCGGCAACTGAGCCATCGCGGACCTCGTCAAGAAGTAGGAAGGATCTCGACGACGCGGCCGGCCTGCAACCCGAAGGTCCAGGCGTCGATACCCGGTGGCTCCACGCCGAGCGCCGTGAGGGCGGTGCAGATCTGGCTCCGATGATCGGTCCCGTGGTGCAGCGCCTGCGCGAGCCGAATACCGACCGTGGCGTCCCGCTCGTACCCGTCGTCATCGTCGATCTCTTTCACCATCACGTCCGGGTCGAGGTCCTCTTTCAGGAGCCCCGACCAGAGAACGCCGTCGTTCTCGATCGCGACCCGAAGCTCAGGCAAGTCCATGTCCGCTCCGATCAGGGCACGATCTCCGGTCATGATCGAGAGGTAGTCGGAGTCGCCTTCCACGAGGTGACGCATCGTCTCGAGGATCGAGCCGTACGTTCCCGGGACGTTGGTCGCCAATCGGTCAGGGCTGAGCGCGAGGCATGCGTCGATCAACCGCATCGTCGCCCACACGTGATGAGCAAACGCGTCTTCCAGGATCGAGGAGCTCATCAGGTTCAACCTAACAAGGTTCAAGCTGAGGGGCCGAGCTGCTCCACGCGGATGAGGGAATGGAAACGGGGCAACCGCAGGTCGAGCGCCGGATCAGAGTCATCCACGATCACCCCGACTCCAACGACGTGCGCGTCCGCCTGCCGGACGAGGCTGGCGGCCGCCATCGCTTGGCTGCCGATCTCTAACCAATCGTCGACGATGAGGACTCGATCGGAGCTCGACAAGACGCCGTTTTGCAGGAGGAGATCGATGGTCCGACCGCGGTAGTCGGAAGCGGTCGTCGTTGAGAGATGCCTTCCCGGGAAGAGCGCACCGCGTTTCCTGATAGGGACCACGCCAGCGCTCAGTTCCCGGGCCACGGCGCCGGCCAAGAGGAAGGCCCGGGCCTCGATCCCGACCACCTTGGTGATCCGGTCCTGCGTGAACGGATGAGCGAGCCCCTCACAGATCGCAGCGAAGAGATCGGCGTCCGCGAACCATGGCCAGATGTCCGCGTGCCCGTCGATCCACCGAAATGAGGCAACGAGGTCGTCCTGTAAGCTCACGGGCGACATCCTCTCAAGGTGTGTCGCGCCGACCTCGAAGTGGCTCGGGTGTGCGCCGGCCACCAGTGAGGATGGTTGGATCGATCCCGGGAGGGCGAGGGTGGCATGGGTGAATCGCTAGAAGCGCGTGAAACGCGTCTCAGCCAGTTGGCCGACCGTAAGGGCTACACGCTGGAAAAGCACGGTGCGGGATCGCCTATCACCACTTTGGACTACAGCCTCGTCGAAAAGGAGACCTTCTCGATCGTCATCGACAGTCACGACGGGCTGGACCGCGTCGAGGTCTTCTTGACTGATCTCCCTGAGGACTGATAACCGCAGACGATCAAGTGTTCGCGATCGCCACCCGTACGCTGGTTACGAGGGCGGGTCTAGCGTCCGAGCACGCGAACCACGGGCGAATCAGTCCCTCTCCGTTCGCCCGCCTGGCCCGCCCTCATCGTTCCGATCGGGTTCTCGCTCTCCCGTCTTAAACCGCGAGCTTTTCCCAGACCGACACGTGCTTGTCGCTGTCGCTCGTGAACGGCTCTCGCTTCCACCCGCCCCACCGCTCGCGCAACGTCATCCCGGCCAGTTGCGCCATCAGGTCGTACTCGGCGGGCCACGCGTAGCGGAAGGGCATCGAGACGTTCTCGAGTTTGTCGTCGACGATCTCGAGGTGATGGGAAACGAGGCTCTGGTTCGCAACGTCGTACTCGTCTATCCCCCAGTAACGCTCGCTCCCGTAGAAGACCCGAAAGGTCTCACCTGGCGGGAGCCGCTGAAGGTCCGGGATCACGACCTCGACGACGAAGCACCCACCCGGCTCTAGATGCGCCGCGACGTTGCGGAAGCACGCGACCTGCGCTTCCTGCGTCGTCAGGTTCATGATCGTGTTGAAGACGAGGTACGCGAGGGAGAACGACCCGTCCACCTTGGTGGTCGCGAAGTTCCCGATCGTCACGCCGACGTCTTCGCTCCTCGGCTTCGCGCGGAGCTTCGCAACCATCGCCTCGGACAGGTCGATCCCGTGGATCTGCACGCCGCGCTCCGCAAGCGGGAGCGCGATCCGGCCGGTCCCGATCCCGAGCTCGAGCGCGCGTCCGCTCCCGGCGAGTTCGGCGAGGAAGTCGATGACCGGGTCGAGAGCTTCCGGCTCGAACAACTCTGCGGCGTCGTCGTCGTACCTCGCGGCGACGCCCTCATCGAAGTAGCCGTCGTCGTGCACGGCCGGAATCTACCTCCCTACACTGAGCCGCGTGAGCGAGGAGCACCTGGGCATCCGCGAGGTGCTCCGCATCCCCGAGATCCGAGCGGCGATGCTCGGG
>JALYLP010000443.1 GCA_030774195.1 Actinomycetota bacterium
GGCGGCCCGAAGCTCTTCGCGGCGGGGGCCGACATCAAGGCGATGGCCGGCTGGAGCAAGGACCAGGTGCGCCCGAGCGTCCAGGCGCTCGGTAATGTCTGCGACCTGCTGGAACGCATCCGGAAGATCTCGATCGCCGCGATCACGGGCTTCGCGCTCGGCGGCGGGCTGGAGCTGGCGCTCGGATGCGACCTGCGCTACCTCGCGGACGACGCCAGGGTCGGCCAGCCCGAGATCGCGCTCGGCGTGATCCCGGGCGCCGGCGGGACCCAGCGACTGACGCGACTGGTCGGGCCGGGGGTGACGCGTCAGCTCGTCTACACGGGGATGCAGCTCGATGCGGCGACGGCCGTCCGCCTTGGTATCGGGGAGGTGATCCACCCCGCCGGAGCGGTCTTCGAGGAGGCGGTCAAGGACGCGCGGTCGTTCGCGGGGGGACCTCGCCAGGCGCTCGCGGCCGCTAAGCACGCGATCCGAGCCGCGACCGAGACGTCCGGCAGCGATGGGATGCGCGTGGAACGAGAGCTGTTCCTGGACCTGTTCGGGACCGAGGACCAGCGCGAAGGCATGCGAGCCTTCCTCGAGAAGCGCCCGCCCCGTTTCGGGGGGCGTTTGGACTAGCCGCCGCCCTCCGGCCGATGTCACCGGCCGATGTCACCGGCGCTGCGTACCGTTCCATGAACGTCTGACGGTCCACCGGGCCGCGGCGGAATGAACCGGCGTTCCGAGCTGTTCGAACACGGTACGAGGGGACCCGACCCCATGCCCGTCAGAACGGGCCCCTGGGAAGGATGTGACCGCATGCAGGACGACAGGTTCCGTGGGGCGGCGGTTCGCACGCTGCCTCGACCGAACAGGACGTACTCCGAGGGCCGCGTGTGCGCGGCGCCGGGCTGCGGTACGAAGCTGTCGAAATACAACAAGTGGCAGTACTGCTGGCAGCACGAACCCGTTCACGCCTACATCCCGCGAGGGAAGCGCAAGTCGAAGAAGCGCGCCGCCTGAAGACCCGGCCAAGGCCGAAGCCCTTCCTGATGGGAGGGCTTCGTTGCATCTCGGGGGATGCCGGACGGCCCTCCGACCGGGCGGATGGCCCGAGCCCAAGGCCGTCCGAGCGGTCCGGAGGTCGCGGAACCCCGGGACGGTGTCAAGGGCGCTCGCGAGCCTGCCGATGGCTTGAGGGACCGCTCCCCCCGGACGCGGCGCGGCACACCATGGCGAACGAGACAGCGGAACCACCTGCGATGCGTATGGGCGCTTGCCCGTACTGCGAGCGGACGGTCCTCGTCTACGAAGAACCCCCTCGCTGTCCGATCTGTGCGTGTCCTTTGGACGGATCGACGATGCGCCCGTTCCGGTTCCCCTCCGGACCCGTCGAGCCGGCGACCGGAACCGAGGGCGGGCTACCTCCGTAGCGCGGCGTCGATCAGGGCCGCATCACGCCAGGGACGCACCGAGCTCAACACGGCCAGCCCCTCAGCCACCTCGAGATCCTCGATCCGGATCGATCGCTCCGCGATCGATCCGGCATCGAGCAGCGCCGCTCGCTCACAGCCGGGGAGGAGCCCGGCCTCGATCGGCGGCGTCCACCACCGGTCGTCGAGTCGCACCGCAAGGTTGGCGATCGTCGTCTCCGTCACCTCGCCCCGATCGTTGATCAGGATCACGTCGTCGGCGTCGGGATGACGCGCGCCGGCGTCCTCGTACCGTTCGCGCAACGTGGTCTTGTGGAAAAGGAAGACGTCCGACGGATCGACGGGGTGGTCACGGTCGAGCGCGAGGCGGACAGGCTCAGCCGGTGAGGAGATCGGCGCGGCGCCGGTCTCCACGTGCCCGCGCCGATCGAGGAGCAGCCGGACGCGCACCACCTTCCCCGGGAACCTCCCGGTCTCACGGTCGAGCGCGGCATGGACCGCCCCCTCGTCCTCGGAGAAGCCGAAGTACGCGGCAGACGAACGAAGCCTCGCGAGATGCTCGTCGAGGCGCCGGTATCCGTCCGTCGGATCGAAGCGGAAGGTCTCGAGGAGCCGGAAGGTAGGCCGGCGGACCGTCAACACCCTGGCCTTCGTCAGGACCTCGTCGTACTCGGCACTCGCTCGCGAGTCCCATGTGATCCCGCCGCCCACGCCGTACTCGGCGACGCCGGTTCCGCCGTCGTGCGCGACCGTGCGGATCGCGACGTTGAACCGAGCGCGGGGTCCCGGCGAGCCGGAGGGGGCGAGGTAGCCGATCGTCCCGCAGTACGCGCCTCGCGGCGCGCCCTCGAGGTCCGCGATGATCTGCATCGTCCGCACCTTGGGCGTGCCCGTCACGCTCCCGCTCGGGAACAGCGCGTCGAAGACGTCCCGGAGGGAGCGCCCGGGTTGGAGGTCGGCGGACACCGTCGAGGTCAGCTGCCACACCGTCTCGAACCGCTCCGCCTGGAACACGTCGCTCCACCGCACCGATCCGGTACGCGCTACGCGTCCGAGGTCGTTCCGCAGCAGGTCCACGATCATCGCGTTCTCCGCGCGCTCCTTGATCGAACCGCGCAGCCGCGCACGGATCGCCTCGTCTTCCGCGAGCCAGCGACCGCGCGGGGCCGTGCCTTTCATCGGTTTGGTCGAGACCGTGCTGCCGTCGATCCGGAAGAACAGCTCCGGGGAGGCGGACAAGACGCGGTACCGGCCGAGGTCGAGGTACGCCGAGTAGGCACCGCGTTGGGCGTAGCAGAGGTCGCGGTACAGGCCTTTCGGGTCGCCCGCGACGGTCGCGCGGAGCCGGAGCGTGAAGTTGACCTGATACGTGTCGCCCGCCGCGATGTGCTCATGGATCCGAGCGATCGCCGCGTCGTACGCCTCGCGATCGATCGACGGAGCCCAGGCGCCCGCCGATGCGGGAGACGGGTCGTCCGGCGGGGCCGGAAGGGTCGTCTCCTGGCGGGCTTCGAACAGGGCGAACCACGCGAGCGGGAGCTCGGCGAACGGATCTCCGGCCGGCCGCGCCCGGACCCGCAGCGCCGGGTCCAAACCCGGCGCTGCTTCGTAGGTCACCATCCCCGCAACCCAGAGCCCACGAGCCGCGGCCGCCTCGGCCGCGTCCAGCACGGTGGGGACCTCCGCCGGTCGGCGTGCCTCGAGC
>JALYLP010000444.1 GCA_030774195.1 Actinomycetota bacterium
CCGCACCGTTGAGCGTCAGATCCAGCAGTCCGGCCGTCTTGCCCTTCGACCACGCGATCCGAGCGCCGGGCGGCACGTTCGTGACGCCGCTCAGCCCGTGCCCACCGGAACCCGCGACGAGCTCGACCATATGAGCATCGGACGTCCCCGCGTTGAAGTTCTGATCGAGGGGCTTGTACTCCTCCATGTTGTGCTGGTGCCCGTTCAGGACGAGGTCGACCCCGTTGTTCGCCATCAACCTCCACATGTCGGCTTCGTTGGAGGCGATCGTCGTGTTGCTCGTGACGGCGGGCTCGTGGTACATCGCCACGACACAGGCAGGGGCGTTGGGGCTGGTCAGGACGCTCTTCGCATACTGATACTCGGGCTTCGTCGCGGTCATATTCTGGCTGGAGTTCAGATCGAGGAACAGGACCCCACCCCACGTCCACGATGTGTAGACGGGGTGACCGTGCCAGTAGTCCATCCACGCTGGGATGTTGACCTTCTCGTGGTTCCCCAACGTCGGCTGAGTGGTATCCGCCGTCGCGCCCCAGAGCGTCCCTTGTCCCGGATGATCGATGTTCGACACCCCGTAGTGGTTCAGGTTCTCCGCGAACGTACCCGTCTCGTAGATGTCACCGAGGAACAGGAACAGCGGCGGATCGACCGCAGCGATCCGGTTCGCCAGCGCGTTCGATATTGCCTCGTTCGACGGCCCGTCACCGGTCGCCAACATGTGGGGGTCGTTCGGACCTGTCCAAGGTGCGGGTAGCAAACTCGTCCAGTCGTTCGGATTGTGCTGGAAGTCCGTCGCGTTGCCGTTGCTCAGGGTGACGGCGATCATGACGGCCGCCGAACCGACCGAGCCTGCCTGGAGGGACAGGGTGCCAGAGCCGTCCAGGTACTTCTGGGTCGGCCACACGAACGAGTAGTCGTTCGTCGCCGGTGAGGGCGCGAAGATCTGCATGAGCTGCACCGCGCTCCCACCCGACGGGACCCACGTCGCGAACACGAGGCCGCTGTTGGGCGAGTTCGTGACGGTGACGGTCTGCTCACCGGTCAGGGTGCTCGCAGCCGTGACGCACAGCGTGTGGGTGTTCGAGGTGCCGCAGTTGCTGGCCGCCTGAGCATCCGCTGGGACCAGTACGGTTGCCACGACGAGCAACGAGAAGACACCGAGCGATGCGAGACGTTTCCGCGACGACCCGATCAAAAACTGCTCCGCCACGTTCGGGCCTGCTCGGCTCCCGATAGCTGATCCACAACATCCCCCCCGTGCCTCGACGACCGTTCGAGATCGCGAGCGCAGCCCAAACGAGGGCTGGCGCCCCCGGTCACCCGCACACTAGGCGCAAGCGGATAGTGCGTCATCGCGCACCTGGTGTAGACGACGTACGCAATCACATGTGGCGTTCCGTCCGGGTCAGCACGCCGCGGAGCCCGACCGAAGAACGGCCCCGTTCACATCCTGGAACTGCCAGCTGATGCCGGTCGCCGCGGCGCCGCCACCGGCTCCGTTGAGCGTCAGGCCGACCAAGCCAGCGGCCCCGCCCTTCGACCACGCGATCCGCGCACCGGGAGGCGTCTTCGAGACGCCGGCGATCGAATGGCCACCAGCCCCGGAAACGAGCTGCACGAGATGCGCCCCAGACGTTCCGGCGTTGAAACTCGCGTCTAGCGGCTTGAACTCGACCATGTGATGTTGATGCCCGACCAGGAGGAGATCCCCTCCGTCGTCCGCGAGGAGCGCCCAGATCGCCCTTTGGGCACTTGCCACCGAGCTATTGCTGATGACCGCCGGCTTGTGCCAGAAGGCGACGATGCAGGCGGGAGCGGTCGGGGCGGTGATCGCGTTCCGGACCAGCTGGTACTGGACGCTCGTCGAGCTCATGGACGCGCTCGAGTTCATATCGAGGAACAGGACCCCGCCGAACTCGAACGTTGTGAACAGCGGCCTCCCGTGCCAGTAGTCCATGTACGCGACCTTGTTGACGTTCTCGTGGTTCCCGACCGTCGGCTGGGTCGCATCCGCGACGGCCCCCCACAACGTGCCCGCTCCGGGAGCGTCGAGCGAAGAGACGCCGTAGTGGTTGAGGAACTCAGGGAAGGTTCCCGTCTCGTAGAGATCACCGAGGAACAGGAAGAGCGGGGGATCGACCGCGGCGATCCTTTCGGCCACGCCGTTCGACCTGGCCTCGTTGGAGGGGCCGTCGCCGACCGCCAGCACGGTGGGGTCGGTCGCGGCGGTCCACGCTCCGGGGAGATAGTTCGACCAGTCGCTCGGGCTGTGTTGATAGTCGGTGGTGTTCCCGTTGGTGAGCGTCACGGCGACGTCGACCGCGGTGGCATGCGTGGAGCCGGCCTGGACCCGCAGGGTGCCCGCGGCGTCGAAATACTTCTCGGTCGGCCAGACGAACGAATAATCACCCGTCGTCGGCGACGCAGCGAACGTTTGGAGCAGCTGGGTCGGTGCACCGGCGATCCACGTCGCGATCACGAGACCGCTGTTCGGCGAGTTCGTGACGGTTACCTGCGCGTGACCGGACAAGGTGCTGGCCACCGTCACGCACAGCGCATGTCCACCGGAAGAGCCGCAGGTGCCATCGGCCTGGGCTGCGACGGGGACCGCGATCGTTGCCGCCGCGACGAGCGAAACCGCGCCGAACCACACGAGGAGCGTCCGTGCATGCGCTACGAACCTGCCGGGCTGGTTCGTCGTGAGCCCACCCGCTCCCGATCCTTGATCCACGAACTCCTCCCAGCCCCGCGACGTCCGCCAACGAGGCGGCACCGGGCCACGCCGCGAGTCCGCCTGGAACCAGCAGGCTAGGACACGACGCGGACGTACGACATCGCGCACACGGTGTAGCTGGTGTACGCGGTCGACGGGCGGATCATGTCCCGACCGGCAGATCCTTGACCAGCGGCGCTTCATGCTTCGCCGCGGATGGCAGCGGAAGGTGGCTCCTCTAGGCTTTCGGCGGAACTCGCGCGCCGGGCGGACCCCCGCACGGACAGGAAGGAAGCGGCATGGAAGGAGAGCTGGGCGACGTTGCCGTTCCCGCGACCGGGCAGAAGCGGTTCCTGGCGACCTTCGACATCGAAGACTGGTTCCATGCCGAGAACGTCCGGGGCAGCCTCCCCACACACGATTGGGATCAGCTCGAGTCGAGGATCGAGCCCAACGTTCACGAGCTATTGGATATCCTCGCGGCTGCTCAGGCCCGCTCGACCTTCTTCGTCCTCGGTTGGGTCGCCGAGCGCTACCCGGGGATCGTCCGGCGGATCGTGGACGACGGACACGAAGTCGCGAGCCACACCTATCTCCATCGGAACCTGAACCAGCTGACACCCGATGAGATCGAAGGGGAGCTCAGCCGGTCGAAAGAGCAGCTCGAACAGGTAGCCGGTTCCGAGGTTCGGGGCGTCCGCGCGCCCAACTTCTCGGTGAGCGACCTCGTCCTCGATCTGATCACCGAAGCCGGATACCGGTATGACTCGAGCTACTTCGGGTTCAAGCAGCACGGTCGGTACGGGCAGATCTCGGCGGCGATCCCGCCGGGTGAACCGGTGACGGAGATCCGGCCCGGTTTGCTGGAGATCCAGATGACCCGCGTCCCGATCGCGACGGTGCGGGTGCCGTGGGCGGGCGGGGCGTACTTCCGGTTGATCCCCTACCCCGTGTTCCGTTGGGGTGTCGCGAAGCACCTCCGTTCCAACCCGTGGTTCACGTTCTACTTCCACCCGTGGGAGCTCGATCCGGACGAAGTCCCTCCCGCAGGGATGCCGAGGACGCTCCGGTTCCGCGCCTACACCGGGCGCGGCCGGACACGGCGCGACCTTGGGCGCCTCGTCACGGAGTTCGGGTCTTGTCGTATCGACGAGGCATTGAGAAGCCTCGGCTACCTGTCTTCGAACGGGACGGAAGCGCCTTAACCGCCGTCGCCCCGAAGCAATACGGCGACCGTCCGAACGATGATCACGAGGTCCCGCCAGACGGACCAGTTCTCGATGTAATAGTTGTCCAGTCGGGCGCGCTCCGGAACAGCGTCCAAGCCACGGGACCGACCGTGGATCTGCGCCCACCCGGTGATGCCACCGAGCACGCGGTGGCGGTCGTCGTAGCGCGACACGGTGGCCGCGAACTGATCCGTGTAGTGCGGTCGCTCCGGTCGAGGACCGACGAGCGACATCTCCCCGCGAAGCACGTTCAGCAGCTGCGGCAGCTCATCGATGCTGGTCATCCGCAGGATGCGACCGACGCCGGTCACCCGGTCATCCTCGCCTGCGAACCATGTCGTGTCGGAGTCGTCGTTCACGTACATCGTTCGGAACTTGACGATCTCGAAGATCTGGCCATTGAGACCCACTCGCTTCTGTCGGAACAGGACGGGACCGGGACTCGACATCCGAACCGCGAGCGCGGCGATCGCGAGGATCGGCGCGGTGAAGAGGAGCAAGAGCGAGGCTCCGGCCACGTCGAACGCGCCCTTCTCCAGCCGGGCCGCGGAACGAAGGGCCGGCCGTCGGAGATGGAACAGCGGGATACCGCAGACATCGTCTACGGCTGCCCCCTGGGGGATCCCGCTCAACTCGAAGAAACGGGGAACGACGTGGATCTCTGCGGGCGTCCGTTCGCTGGCGCGGAGGACGGTCGCGAGATCCTTGTCATTCGTACCGCCGAACGCGACGAGCACCCGGCTCACCGCGTGTTCCCGGACCACATGATCGAGTTCCGCGCAGTCCCCGAGGAAAGGAAGGATGGCCGACCCATCGCTCGTTCGTCCCAGGAATCCAACCGGCCGCAGCCCGAACTCCTCATGCTCCAGAAGCGTCTTCGCGAGCCCGACCGCAAGGTCGCCTTCCCCGACGATCAGGGTCCGCTCGGAGGCGACGCCCCGCGCCTTGGCCGCTCGCCCCAGGGCGTATGCAACCGCCCGGCCGATGATCACGGCGATCGCGCAGAGCGGCGCGATCAACGTCAAGCTGCTCAGGTGGGATCGGAGGTCGATCAACGGGAGCCTGCCGATCGCCCCGACCGACACGAGGAGCAGCAGGGAGAGCGCGACGCGACCCAACAACCAGGCAGCGTCGTCGCCGAGGCGGGGGTTGATCCGAAAAACGCGAGAGGAGTCGCTATTGAGGATCAGGAAGGTCAGGACGGCGAACACGATCCCGATCGGGCGGAACCCGACGAGGGAGATGGGACCGAACCCGACGAGCACACACACGCCTCCGAGCGCTACCGCGTCGGCGACGGGGAGGAGGCTCGAAAGGGGAGGACGGAACCGCAGGGCGCGCGGGGGCTGGAAGACCACCTCGAGGGGTTCGCGAACAGCCATCGGTCACGCTCCGCCGCAGGCTGCAACACACACGGTTCTGGTGATCGTGTTCCCCATGCGCCCTCCAGCAGTTAGAACAACGAGTCTGCTGTCCGGCCCCTTCGAGCGCATGCGCGTTTCGCCGTAAGAAACGTACCGAGCCGATGCGAGTCGTCGGCCTGATCGCCGGCACGACGATCACTCGGTCCGCGCTGATGCGCGCACGCGCCCGCGTCACGCATCCGATGTAGCGAGGCTACGTTCGAGCGCGTCCATGAGCGCGGATCGGGTCCATGACGAACGCGGGGCGATCCGCCCTGGACCGGGAACCGTAGCCCACGTACGGCGTTCATCAGATGGCCGCGGAGGCAGCGCCCGCGTACCGTTTCCCCGCAAGGACGAACGGAAAACTCGGGGGGAGGCTTGAGGGCTCGTGGGCAGCGCGATCGACCGCCATCCACGGCCTCGCCGCATGGGAGCACAGCGTGATGCAGCGACCGGATCCAGGACGGATGCCCGGTCGATGACCCAAGGCCTCCTCTCGATCGCGAGGCCGTGCCTGATAGAAGTTGCCGGCGTGGCCGGTGCCGGGAAGTCAACGCTCACGCGGTCGGTGTGCGAACGCCCCGGGTTCCACGTCGGCGGTTTCATCCATACGCGTCGCCCGTCCCATCTCCTCCAGGTCCTGAAGGGGACCCCGCGATCGCTGCCGGTCCTCGTGAGCGGTGGCTGGAGATCGCCCCGGCTGAGTTGGGCGGAGTTCAAGCTCATGGTGTACGTGACGCGGTGGCGATCCGTCTTCCGCCGAGAGACGCGCCACGATGGCGGCATCACGGTGCTGGATCAGGGTCCGATCTATGCCCTCGTTCGTCTGAAGGCCGAGGGCAAGCCGTTCACGACCACGCGAGCATTCGAGCGGTGGTGGGATGACATGCTCGCGCTCTGGGCACGCGAACTCGACGTGATCGTCTGGCTGGACGCACCGGACGAGGTTCTCAGGGATCGGATCAACGGACGACCCCAACAGCACAGACAGAAGGGCCGGCACGCGGATGAAGCTCAGCGTTTCCTCTCCCGCTATCGTCTCGCCTTCGAGGGTGCGCTGAGCACGTTGGAGTCTCTCGGAACCCCGGAGGTGCTCCGGTACGACACGGGGCGAACGACGACCGCGCAGCTCGCGAGCACCATCCAACCGCTCCTGATGGCTCATGCTCGATCCTGACGCCCGACCGTCCGTGACGACCGACCGAGCCGAACAACCGGCTTCGATGCTTCGGGTCCTGCACGTGATCCTCATGCTCGGCGAAACGAACAGCCAGTACAACGAGCAATGCCTCCCGTTGATCGGGCAGCGCGACCTCTCGATCTGTACCTACTTCGTGCCCCGCCTGACCCCGCCACCCGAGATCACCGTCTACGCCGGCGACGGTACCCTCCGAGGGTTCTTCCGGGGATTGAACAGGGCATTGAGCGCTGGGACGTACGACGTCATCCACGTCCACGCGCCGCAGACGGGGGTCTTCGTCGTGCTCGGCGTGCTGACACGACGCCAAGCGTGGCGTCTCCTTCGCTCGCTCGTCTACACGGTGCACGATTCCTTCTACGACTACCGGCCTCGGGACCAGGCGATGATGCTGGTGCCCCTGGCCATCTTCGACCGGGTCGTCTTCTGCAGCCGTTCGGCCTACGAGAGCCTCCCGCGGGCGCTGCGATGGCTCGTACGGCGTCGCTGGCGGCTCGTGCAGAACGGAGCGGATACCGATCGGGTCGACCGGGCCATCGCGGCGGCAACGCGCAACAGAGCGGACGGGCGTTTCACGGTGCTCTCGGTCGGTCGCCTCGAGGCGGTGAAGGACCCGCTCGCGCTGCTCGACGCGTTCTCCCGTGCCTTCGGCAGGGACCAGGACGGTCGACTCGTCTTCATCGGTGCGGGGAAGCTCGAAGGGGCGATGCGGGTCCGCACCGACGGCCTCGGGATCCACGACCGCGTCGATCTCAGGGGCCTCATCCCTCGGGAGGACGTCTTCGTGTCGTACGCCGAGGCTGATGTCTTCGTCTCCACCTCCCACGGCGAAGGTCTGCCCGTGGCCGTGTTGGAGGCGATGACGGCCGGTTGTCCGGTGGTCCTCTCCGACATCCCCCCGCACCGGGAGCTCGCCGAGGACGCCGAGTTCATCCCGTTCGTCAGCCCCGGCGACATCGAGGGGTTCGCGAGGCAGATCCGGCGATTCGAGGAGATGCCGTCCGAGGAACGGCGCGCGATCGGACGCAGATGCAGGGCTCACGTGATGGAGCGGTTCACGCTCCCGATCATGCACGCGACCACGGAGGCCGTATATCGAGAGACCGGGCATCGCGTCGGGGCGGGACGAACGCGATGATCGTCGAGTTCATCGGATGCAGCGGCGCGGGCAAGACCACCCTGGCGAGGGAGATCGAACGGATCGGGGGCGCCCGTCGCTCGATCTTGGCTACCGAGCTCGTCGTGGACCGCCCCGGGTTGCGGTGGATCAACGATCCGACCGCCGTCAACCTCGTCGCCAACGTGATCTCGTTCCCGCCGTTCCTCCGCGCGCTCGGGCGCGAGAAGGACTTCGTCGCGTTCGCCTTCGACCGGCTGCGCCGACACGCTCCCTCCTCGTTCGCGAAGTACAACTACATGCTCAACGTCGTTCGGAAGATCGGCGTGCACGAGATGGCACGACGAGCTGCGTCCCGGAACACCGTCTTGATCGACGAGGGCGCGGTGCTCTCGGCCTACCAGCTGTTCGTGTACAGCGATGCGCCGTTCGACCAACTCGATCTCGAGCGCTTCGCTCGGTTGGTCCCGTTGCCGGATCGGGTCGTCTACGTGAGAGCGCCGCTCGACGTGTTGGTCGAGCGCGCGATGACCAGGAGCGACCCGCGCCGTGAGCTCGCCGGACGCAGTGGGAACGAGCTCCGGCGGTCGCTGGAGAGAGCGATCGCGCTGTTCGACGGCTTGGCGAGGACGGAGCCGATCCGTGATCGGCTCGTGACCGTGGACATGGGAGATGAGTCCTCGCAGACCCGTGATGCAGTCGTCCGCGAGGTCTCGCGCTTCTTGAGCCGGCCGGTCCACTTCCCCGGACGGACGAGATCCGACGATCCCGAACGGCTCGCCGGCACGGCCACGGACGCACGGCTCGGAGGCAGGCCGATCCGATTGATCGCGTTCGTCGGGTCGGAGGCGAGCGGCAAGTCGACGATCCTCAACGAGGTGGGGGGCTGGCTCGGCCGGGATCACGAGGTTCGCCGGATCCACGCGGGCAAGCCGCCGAGCACGCCGGTCACTTATGTCCCCCACGTGCTGCTTCCGGCCCTGCGGCGTCTGTTCCCCGAGCAGCGCTCACTTCGGGTGGAGGCGCGATTCGAGGCTGACCCGCGAACGCGACGCCGGTACTCGCTGCTGTTCGCGCTGCGCTCGGTGATGCTGGCCTACGAACGGCGAGCGCTCATCACCAGGGCCGTCGCACGATCGCGGAACGGCGACGTCGTCCTGAGTGACCGCTACCCGTCTCGCACGGGAGGGGCTCCGGATGGTCCGCAGCTCGGCCATCTCCCCTTGCCGCCGAGCCGTCTGTCGGCTCGCCGCTCGCTGGCGACACTCGAAGATCGCCTGTACCGGGACATCCCCGTGCCGGATCTCGTCTTCCATCTCACGGCCCCGCTCGACGTGACGCTCGCTCGGAACGCTGCCCGGGCCAAGAACGAGCCGGAGGACTACGTGCGGTTCCGACATGCGATCAGCGCCGATCTCCGGTTCGACGGGACGATCGTTCATCGCATCGACACCGACCGGGAGCTCGGCGACGTCCTCCACGAGATCGAACGAGCCATCGGCGACGCGACCGCAGGTGCTGAGGCAGACTCGTGGCGCGGCTCCGTATGACCGCCCCTTCGTCACCGTGCGCATCCTCAAGAACCGGTCCGAACAGGGATCAGGCTCCGTGACCCTTCCGAACTTCATCGTCATCGGTGCCGCGAAGGCGGGGACGACCGCGCTCCACTGGTACCTCGCCGACCACCCTCAGGTGTTCATGACCTCCGTCAAGGAGACGAACTACTTCGCCTTCGGCCTGGACGACGAGGATCGGCTGCTCTACGGCGATCCGGAGCTCCATCATTTCCCGATCCGGTCCCTGGAGGAGTACGAGCGCTCGTTCGACGGTGCTGGGGAGGCCGTTGCGATCGGCGAGGCATCCCCCATCTACCTGGAAGCTCCGCGGTCGGCCGCGCGGATCGCGGAGGTGATCCCCGGCGCTCGGATCGTGTGCGGCATCCGTGAACCGGTCGACCGCGCGTACTCCGATCACCTGATGTACCTACGATCGCGGGGACGCCGCCTGGATCCCGCGCGCGACCTGACGCCGTCCGCTGCGTGGGCGGCGCCGGACTCCCACTGGATGCAGATCAGCCGGTACTACGAACCGCTCCGAAGGTACTTCGACGTCTTCCCACGTCAGCAGATCCACGTGTTCCTGTTCGATGACCTCAAGAAGGATCAAGCGGGCGTGGTCCGCGACCTCTATCGCTTCCTCGGTGTCGACCCCGACTTCCGGCCGGACTTCGATACCCCTCACAACATCGGCGGGATGCCGTCGAGCATGCTGGTCGAGAAGGTCCTCACGAGCGGAAGGCTCAAGAGGGCGCTCGATCCGTGGGTGCCGAAACGTGCTGCGGATCTGGCGAGACGGATCCGGACGCGGAACATGCGCCGCGCGCCCGCCCTTCCGCCCGAGCTCAAGGCTGTACTGCAGGAGAGCTTCCGCGACGACATCGACAAGACCTCCGGATTGATCGGGCGAGACCTCAGCTCGTGGCTGAGGTCGGGCTGACTCCACGGGGTCGCGCGACTCAGCCCACGAGCGCCTCGACGACCCCCCGCGTTGCTCTCCGTCGATAGAGCCGCATCGTCGGCTTCAGCAACCAACGTTGCTTGACGCCGTAGAGCACCAGGTTGCGCCTGTTGAAGCCGTTCCGGCCTCCATCGCGGAGCGCCGCAACCGACCCGGCCAGCGAGGGGCCGTATTCGTGTTGCTGTGCCGGGAAGAGCTCTTGCTTGACGTGCTCGTAGAGCTCGAGGTCCGCTCGATTCGCTTCGACGAGCATGCGCCGAGTGCCCTCGTCCGCTAGGAGATCCTTCGCGACGTGCGAGCTCTTCGCGACGTTGACGGGTGTGTATCGGATGTCCAGATCGGGTGCGCGAAGGGCCTGCAAGAGGATCACCGATTCGTCGAACGCCTCGGTGAGCCCGACGAACATATCCTTCCGGCGGATCACCGAGATCGCGTCGCTGGCGTCGGGCGTCCCTCCGATCCGCTGCGTCTGGGCGTTGCGAGCCCAGTCCTTCTGGATCCACTCCTCGAAGGACAGATCGCTCCTCTTGCGGTGGTCAAGGCGATACTGGAAACGAGACGCGCAGAGCGCGATCGGCTCGCGCAGGACCGTCACGTATCGAAGATCGGTGCCGGCTTCCTCCAGGTCGACGTGTCCACTGATGCGATGTCCGGCGATGCTCGCGAGCCGCGGGTAGAGGCGGCGGACGCGCTGGAGATCGCTCGTCGAGAAGGGCGGGTCCGTCCACGGCCCGTGCCACGGCTCGACATCGCAGTGATGGGTCCCGTACGAGCTCCGCAGGATGTACCGCAGCGTCGTTCCGGCCGTCTTGTTGATGTGGATGAACACGAGCAAGCGCCGCTCGCCGCTCATGGCCAGTCGAACCCGAGTTGATGGCTGGCGGATCCCGCGATCCGGGCGATCGTCTGAAGGTCGCCCTCGCTCAGCGTCTCCCGCCAGGTTCGATCTTCGCGGATCTCGGAGACCGCGTTGAGTCTCATCGAGTTCCCGATCACATGCTGCTCGGTCGTCTGGAGGTACCCGGACAGCGGGATGGGGTCGATCTCGATGAACCGGGCCACCCGGTCGAGGGTTTCCTGGGGCTCGGCGCACAACTCCTCGTAGTGGAGCGGCATCCATGCGTCGGGGGGGAACGAGCGTCGGAGGCGGTCGGCCTCCGCGTTGGAATGCCTCCATCGGCGGGCGGCCCTGGTGACGTCGACGCCGGTGTGTTTCATGATGCTCGCCGAATTCCCGCGTGCGTCACGAACGAGATGGATGACCTTCACGCGAAGCCGAGGCGACCCGGCGAGGTACCGAGGGCGTTGGTGGTCGCGAGCGGTATCCACGAACACCGACGTGTTCGTTTCGTCCAGGACGGCCTGCGCCAAGCTCCAACTCGACAGCCTCGCCTCGGCCACCCGTCTGCGCACCGGACCGGTCGTGCCGATCGTCGCGTCGCGAACGGCGTTCAACGCCACGTTGCCGAGCGAGCTCACGACGAGCCCGTTGAGCCAGCGACGGTTCGAGATCCGCACGTGCGTGTTCCAGTAGTTCTTCTTGAACACCGTGACGGGATGTCTCTGCTCCACCGTCCGGTCCGCGACGCGGCGCCAGAAGCCGCATTCCAGGAACCGCGTTCCGCAGGAGCACAGGTAGGTGTTGAGGTCGACCTTGGCCGTGAGCCCGGTCGCCGCCCCGATCGACGCGCACGACGGATGGTTCGCCAGGAGCATCCCCAGGAGGGTGGACCCCGTGTAGGGGCTCCCCGGCATGCTGACGTACCGTACCGGCGTCCCCGTCACCTGCGCAGGACCCGTCATGCACCACCATCACCGTGGGTGATGAGGTCGTCGGACGCGGGCGTCCGCGCCATCGACCTGGGACGGTCGCCAGGTGGATACGATCCGCTCCTCCGTCGCACGAGGTCCGACCACAGCTGCAGGTTCCCCCGCATGGTGCTGGCCAGGTCGAAGGAGCGGCTCCGCTCCCTTGCCGCGTGCCCGAGCTCCCGTCTCCTCTCGGGGTCGCGAAGGAGCGAGTCGATCCCACCTGCCAGAGCCTTCGGATCCTCGGGCGGCACGATCACCGCTGCGTCTCCCGCAGCCTCTGCACCGGAGACGTCGGTGGCGACGATGGCTGTCCCGGACGACATCGCCTCGAGGAGGGCAAGGGACATGCCCTCCCAACGGGAAGGGGCGATGACCACGTCCGCGGCGCGGTACTCCGGGGCGGTGTCGCCGACGGGTCCGCGCCACTCGATGCGATCCGTCACGCCGAGCGATGTGGCTATCCGTTCGAGCCGGGTGCGCGCCCCATGACTGCTCTCTCCCCCGACGAACCGCAGCCGCGCCGTTCGATCGGTTAGCAGCGCCAATGCTCGGACCGCGATGTCCTGACCCTTCTGCTCGCTCAGCCGCCCCACACACACGATCAGTTGCGCGTCGTCGTCCCGGTCGGCGCGCGGCCCGTCCGGGGAGAACCGAGTGCGGTCCACCCCGTTCTGCAGCAGCAGCACGGGCGCACCGCCACCGAGCACGATCCGCCCTTCGGCCGCCTCCCGTTCCGATACGGCGACGATCGCGTCGCAGCGACGGGCCAACAGTCGCTCGATCCCCCGGTAAAGGCCCGACCATCGGCCGCCAACGAGCCACGACCAGTAGTGCGGTGTGATCACGACGACCGGACGGTGGCGACGCCCGATGGACAGGGCGGCGACGCGGCCCAGGGCGGACGCCTTCGATGAGTGCAGGTGCACGACGTCTCGTCCGCGCGCGAGCCGGCGGAGGGTGAGGACGTCGAGCGGATCTCTGATCGACGGACTGCGTGCCATGTCGAGGACGCGGTGCCGGGCTCCCGCGCCTTCCACCCAGCCCTGCAGCGAGCCGCCGGCCGATCCGGGACTGACGACCGTCACGGCATGACCCGCGGCGACCGCTGCTTGCGTCAACTGGCGCACGTAGATCGCGACGCCGTAGTCGACCGATTGCGACACGATCAGGACGTCCAGCGATCCCTCCGTGGACGGTGGCGGACGTCGATCCGTTCGCTCCTCGGCCCGACCCATCGTCGGTCAGCCCCTCCAGGAGGTCAGATCGATGCCCAGCGAGTCCTCCAACGCGTCGAACTCGTCGAGGTACATCTGGCTCAGCTCCTTCTTCAGCTGATCGTCCAGTCTGGGGACCCGGTTGCCGCTGGTCATGAGGCGGCGCATCCCGAGCCGTCCGCCGAGGTCCACGACGGATTCCAGGTGCCGCCGACGAAGTCGCCGGCCGGTCTTCACGGCCATGCTCGAGATCGAGCGGAACCTCGGCACACTGCTGGCGTTCACTCGCTGGATCGACGTGGGGAAACCGTCCTCCGGCACCTCGAGGAAGGATGCGAGGTCGGCGCGCACCGTGCTTCGATCGGAGACCGCCTCCTCGAACACGAGCGGGAGGAGCTGGCTCCGGGGGAAGCGCTGCAGATATCTCGTGAGATACGCGCTGTAGTAGCCCATCTCGAGGGCTCTGGGCTTGGCCTGGATGAACTCCTCGAACGACCCCCGGAAGTTGCGTCGTTGGAGGATGAATCCGTATTGGGAGTACGCCCGATCGACGGGATGCCTCAGCATGACGAGGAGCTTCGCCGAAGGAAGCATCTCCCAGATCCGGTCCGCGCATCCCTGCTCGTACAGGTATTGCGGGGAGATCTCCCCGATCGCCCGATATCGCGCTGCCTCGCCTGGGGGACAGAAGAAACCCTCGTACCAGTCGAGGCCACGCTCGAGATGGCGGTCGAAGAATCGCACTTCCTTCCGGCGGGTCGGCAGATACACCTGGGGATGCCCGTCCAACAAGGTGTGAAGCCAGGTCGTTCCGGCTCGAGGGACCCCGATCCCCACGAACGTCGGGAGCGTCATCGGGTAGGACCTCGGACCAGGATCGGCCCGGACGCCAGCTCGCGCGTGGCAGTGATGTCGAGCTCAGCGTCGAACCGGTCGCGGGATCGACCCTCGGGTGCGGACCTGAGCGCCCCGGCCGCAACGATGAGGGTCATGAACAGCCAGGTCGTCTTCCGATGCTCCCACGTCAGGGTGGTTGCGCCGATCGCCCAGACCGCGAAGACGGTCAGCCAGAACCTCCGTTCCCACTTCGGCTGCCTCCATGCCGTTCGGAACACGATGACGAGGATGGCGGCAAACAGCACGAATCCGACGAGCCCCTCCTCCACGAGGACCGAGAGGTACGTGTTGTGGGCCACCTTGTCCAACGTGTTCACGGAGCGATACGTGTCCGTTCCGACCCCGAAGAGCGGATGTTCGGAGAACGCAGCGAAGCCCTGCTTCCATTGCGCGGTCCGGCCGTTCAGATCGCCCTGGGTGATCTCCGTCCCCGTCGTCCCCAATCGCTGGAACGATTTCAGCGGCTTGACGATGGGGAGCACGACGAGCATCGCCGCCGCCAGGATGATGACGACGGCGAGCCGGGCGGACGGCTTGGCGCGAGTGAGGAGGGCGAGGCCGAACAGGAGCCCGACCGCGGCCGCGATCGACGCCGTGCGGGTTCCTGACAACGCGATGCCGATGAACGCGACCGGCAGATAGCCGAGGTTCAGCAGCCGAGCGCGCCTGGTCGTCTCGGGAGCCGCGGCGAGGTAGCAGGCGACCGGTACGCCGAGCGCGACGATGAACCCGTACCCATCCGGATTGGTGTCGCCGACGGCGAATCGATCGTAATGCGTGTAGTAGGCATGCGAACCGAGATAGTTGATGAATGCTCCCCCGATCGAGACGTACGCACCGAGCACGTACGCCTGGAGACCGGCGAGGATGGCAGGTCGCGTCCGGTAGAGATCCCAGATGATGAAGGTGAAGATGAGCGATTGGATCCACCGCAGGACCGCACCCGCGCTCTGCACCGGCTCTTGGCTCCAGAACGCCGTGATGGCGACCCAGATCACGAAGATGCTCGTCACGAGGAGGAACGCGACGGGCCTCCTCATCTGGCCCGTCATCGCGACGAGCGCTATCCAGAGCGCCGTCACGATCAAGCCCATGATGGTCGCCGCGGTGCCGAACCCAGGGAGATGGAAGGCACCCTCCCACGGGATCGTGAAGATCATGACCAGCGAAAGCCAGAAGACGATCTTCCGCACGGCTTACGCCCCCACCAGAACGTCGAGGTATCGCCGCACGACGGTCTCCAACTCGTACGGCTGCCAGCTCTCCGGAGGAGGCGGCGGCACCTCGCCCGCGAGGGCCGCGACGATCCCCTTCGCGAGCGCGTCCTCATCCCCCACCGGCACCAGGAGCCCATACCGGCCGCCCTCGAGGATCTCGCTCGGCCCGCTGAGGCAATCCGTCGCAACCACCGGCGCGCCGCAGAAGAGCGCCTCGATCAGCACGGATGGGAGACCTTCCCATCTGGACGAGAGTACGAAGGCGGCCGCGCGAACCATGTACGGATACGGATTGCCGACCCAGCCCGGCAGGTCGACAGATCCCTCCAGGCCGAGGGTCGAGACGAGGGCTTCGAGGTGGGCCCGCTCCGGTCCGTCGCCGAGTATCAGCAGGCGCGCGAGACCTCCCTCGAGCACACGGGAGGATGCGCGGATCAGCGTCCCGAAGTCTTTCTGCGGCGTGAACCGTCCGACGGCAAGCAGCACGGGCGGCTGCCCGGGTCCGAACCATGGGTGAGCGAGCGGCTCGTCCGCCATCGCACGCAGCTCAGGGGTGACGATCGGGTTGTGAACGACCTCGATATGCGCCGGCAGCAACCCCGCCGTGCGCACGAGGTCATCGGCCGTCCCTTGCGCGACGGAAACGACACCATCGGCCCACGGATAGAAGCGCCTGATCAACCTCGGCATCTGTCGATGACGGCGGCGGGGTGAATGCGCGGCCTCGAGCGAGAGCGCGTTCTGCTCGTTCACGACCAACCTCGTGTCCACACGGGCCAACGTCCTGGCCCAGATACCGACGATGTTGACGTAATTCATCGACGTGAGCATCGCGGTCGGGCGCTCGTGGCGCAGGTAGCGCACGAGACCGGGGATGCTCGTGAGGACGCGTTTGGCTCTGAGGTCCACGATCCGGACCGTGTCGGGCACCTCATGGAGGTAATGGCCCTCAGCACGGCTGAGAACCAGATCGACGTCGTATCCGTGACCCGCGATCCCTCCGGCGAGCTTGAGCATCGCCCGCTCGGCCCCGCCGCCGTCCATGTTGGCGGTGAAGATCGCCACCCGTTGCTTCGCCTTCGTCGTCGTCACCCCAGACGCACTCATACGAGCCGCACCACCTTGCGCAGCCGGCGCCACACCGTCCGCCGCATCGACTCCGACAGCCCACCGAAGTAGGCCAGCAGGGCGACGCCCGATGCCGATATCCCTCCACCAAGCACCAGGACCGCCCACGAATGCGTATGCACGACGGTGCCGAGCGCGGTCGCGACGCCGAAGATCGCCAGGGTCGCGAGCGCTGGCCGGATGACGCCCCGTAGCTGATCCTTCGGCGGGATCCCCAACATCCGACCGATCATGAACGGATAGCCGACGCTCTGGATCGCGCGACCCAGGATGAAGCCGATCACGAGGCCGATGATCCCCCAGTGGAACGGGCCGAGGAACAGCCAACCCAGCACGACCGACACGGCGGCCGAGAACGCGCCCAGCTCCGTCTTGTGACGAAGGTCGAGGGTGAGATCGATGATGTTGGTGTCCGTCCTGATGAGCGAGAACTGCAGCACGGACAGCACGATCATCAGCATCGTCGCCGATCCCGGGTAGTACTGCGGCCCGACCCAGAGCCGGAGGAACGATCCTTCCCAGATCAAGATCGCCGCGCCCGTCGCGATGCTGAACAGCCACACCAGGCTCATCGTCTCGTTCCGGATCTTGATCGCGCGCGCGAGATCACCCACGCCGACGAGACCCCCGAGTCCGGGCATGATCGCGAAGATGATCGTTGCGACCGCGACGACGATGGCCTGCGGGACGAACCGAGCCAACGTGTACGTCGTCACCAGCGTGGGCGATCCCGCGATACCCAAGACGACGACGTCGCTCGCGAGCATGACCGTCATCACGAGGTTCCACATGAGGAACCACCAACTGAGTCCGATGAAGCCGCGGATCTCCTCGAAGCGGGGGCGCGCGATCCCGAACCAACCGACCCGTGACTTGGCGATGTAGACGTACGCGACGCCCCACAGCACGGTCCCGGTCAGATCCGCCACGGCGAGTCCCGGGACGCCCCATCCGAGGTACGCGGCAACCGCCAACAGGCTCTTGCTGATGAAGACCAACACGACGGTCAAGCCCAGCCGTTTATAGCCCAGGTTCTCGCCTTGGAGGACCGACTGGGGGAGATAGAACAGGCTGAACAGCATCGCGTCGACGACCAAGATCCCGCCGGCGAGACGAACCGTGTGGTACAGGCCCTGGGGAGCCCCGAGCCAGATCGGCGCCATCCACGCGAGAACCCCGCCGACGACCGCCAGGATCGGAAGGAACAGGATCGAAACCGCGAGCGCGTTGCCGACCTGGCGACGCTTGAAGTCGTAATCGGTGGATCTCTGCTCGTGCGCGATCGTCCACTTGAGCGCTTCTCCAGGCCGGCCGCTCGCCGGTGAGGCGTGCCCGATGAGACGTTGCAGGAACTGCCACACCCCGAACAGGTAGTCACCGAGCTTCGTGAGTAGGAAGGGGCTGATCAGCAGTCCCGCGATGATCCGCGCGATCTGCTCCGCCGTCGATGCCGCCGCGTTGAGCGACGCCTTCTTGGTCAGGCTCCCGTCGGAGATCAATCGGGAGATGACCCGTCCGAGGGCACCCCGGTGCTGCGGGGGCTCGACGGTGGGTGATTCGTCGTCGGGGACGCCACGCGGCTGCGTGCGCACGGTCAGAGCCTCGACCAGATGAGGGACTTGATCTCGGTCAGGACCTCGTCCCGCGATGCAGCCGCGTCGACGACGATCGCCGGCGTATCCGCCCAATCGACCTTCCAGATCTCCTCCGAACGAGGTCGCACGGTCGATTCCGGTTCCACACCGGCTTTCCGTTCCACCGCGATGTCGGGGTGGACGCGGAGCACGATGAGGATGTCGGGGTATCGGATCCGTTCGTAGTACCGCTTCTCGCGAGCCGCGAGCGCCTTCGCCAACCCACCCCAACGAGTGGGATCCGTCGCGCGTGCCATCACCGCCCCGTCCATGCCGGAGACCTGGGGAAGCGGATAGCGATCGCAGATCACGATCTGGCCGTTCGACGCCGACCGCCGTGCCCGCCGATAGGTTCGTGCTCGGTCCCGTGCGGTGAGCACTTCCCAGACCAGTCGTGCGCGGTCCCGCACGTCCATCGACCCGCCGTCGGTCGCCAGCGTGGAACGGAGGCTCGTTGCGGATGAGGTCGGTCGGCGTTTCACGGAAGCCGCGATCTTCATCGAGCCCTTCACCGTCGCGCTTAGCAAGGACCATCCCGGCTTGCCCATGTGCACCGTCACCGGGAAGAAGTTCTCCTTCGCGAGCCATCGCGTAAGCGCCTCGAGGGCCGTGGTCTTCCCGGCTCCGTCGCCTCCCACGATGCCGATCAACACGCCTCCCCCGGCGAGCTGATGCGGGACGGGTCCGCGCCGGAACACCTTGCGACGAGCAAGGGTGCGGAACCGCCGCCACATCCTCAGGGAGGTGTCGACGGCACGCGGCCTTCGACCCCACACGACCATCTCGGCTTGCAGCCTGCTGGCCGTCCTGATGCGGGACCACACGGAGGCGCCGGGCCGGACAGCACGCAGGCACCTCTTCCAGAGCTCCGGAGGCACGAACGGGAGGTGTCGGTCCAGCAAGGCCCAGACGTCGACGAGTTCCACCCGCGCAACCAGGTCGTCGAGCTCGCGACGCTCGCTTCTCGACAACGACGATTGGAGCGTCAGGAAGGCGTCCCAGGTGCAGTGCTTGATGACCATGCGGATCAAGAAGAGCCCAAGCTCGAACTCAGGAGCGGGAACCATGAACGGCGTCACGGGCCGGGCCGACGCGAGATATGGGACCTCGATCGGCAGGTGATAGTTCTTCGTCATGTCGTCGCCGATGACCAGCTGATAGTGCGCGTGGATGTGCACGAAGTGTCCGGATCTGCGGTCGACGCCGTACGAGTGGTAGACACCCGGCAGCTCTTTCCAGCGCGGCAGCTGAGCGTCCCTGAACCCGAGACCTCGGAGGATCCCCTCGAATCGACGGGCGTCCGAGCGAAGGACGAGCAGATCCAGATCGTTCTCCCCGCTGGCCGATCGATCGAGGGACTCGTTGCTCTTCCAGTGGCAGTAGCCGACCGCTGCCTCCTCCAAAGCGCGACAGAGGGTCGAGACGAGCTCGAGCGGGCGTCCCAGAGCATCGATCTCCCGCAGCGCCGTGCTGTCCCCGGCTGTAGCAGATCGGTCGATGCCCGCAACGTCACCCGCATGCATCGCGCTATCCCCGGCTGGACCGATATCGGACGCGTCGGAACGAGGCTGACGGAGGGCCACCGAGGGACGAGATGCCACCCGGTTTCGTTCCTAATGACATGCATGCTCCACGGGCTCGGGGTCTTGTCAGCAGGCTATGCGGGCTCACCGCGGGCAGCACCGGCACGATGACGTAGCGACCCTACGACGTTCGCACGATGGTGCGGGTCCGTGAGCGCACTACCTTGACGGTTCCAGCCCCGGGCACCGTAGACGCGAGGAGCGCCTATCTACGCCGAGAACGCGAAACGGGATCATGACCGGATGACCACCGCACCCAGGGAACTCCACGCGATCTCCTCCGAGGGAACGGTCGACATCCGGGAATTCATGAGCAAGATCGGCCGCCACAAGTGGCTGATCTTCGTGGTGGCAGCGTCCGTGACCCTGCTCGTCGCGATCTACTCATATTCGCGCCCGAGCGTCTACCAATCGACGACGCAATTCCTCGTCCGCCCGATCCTGGTCCAGCCGCTTCAGCCGAACCCCTTCGACACGGTCAGCATGCCGACCGAGAAACAGCTGGTTACATCGGCACAGGTGGCGGACATCGCCCGCGAGACGATCGGCGGCTCTCTGCAGGACGTCCTCGCCCGTGTCTCCGTGAGCAATCCGGACAGTACCCAGATCCTCGACATCTCGTACTCGGCCCATGACCCCCAGGCCGCACAGGCGGGCGCGCAGGCATTCGCCAACGCGTACCACGACTTCAAGCAGCAGCAGGCGCTCGACACCATCACGACGGTCTCGGCCACGATCCGGAAACAGATCGCCGACCTCGACGACCAGATCGCGAACTCCACGGATACGGAGCAGCGCAATTCCCTGGATACCTCTCGACTCGCCTTGCAGAACCAGCTGGGGTCCGTGGCCACCCTCAGCACGGATCCCGGGCAGGTGGTCGAGGATGCGCTCCGGCCAACCTCACCGGTCAGCCCGAAGCACAAGATGGACTTGGCGCTCGGGCTCCTCCTGGGCTTGATCGCAGGTGTGGTCCTCGCGTCGCTCCGCGATCAGGCGCGGGACCGCATCCAGGGTCCGCCCCTCGTCGCCAGGTCCCTCGATGCGCCGATCCTGGGCTCCATCCCCCGCACGCACCGGCTCCTCGTCGGAACCGCTCATCTCGCGTCCGTGGACGAACCGCATGGTCAGGCCGCAGAGGCGTATCGGACGCTGAGGACCAACCTCCTCGCCGTCTGTCGGGAATCGAAGGCGAAGACGATCCTCATCACGAGCGCCCGCCAGGGGGAGGGGAAGACGAGCACGGCCGCCAACCTCGCCGTCGCGCTGGCGCAGGCAGGCAGATCGGTGGTGCTCGTCTCCGCTGATCTTCGGAACCCACGGGTCCACGCGGTGTTCGGGATCGGCAACGAGCAGGGCCTCGGGCAGGTGTTGGATGGAACGCTCCCGCTCGACGACGCGATCGTCGAAACGGATCTGCCCGACCTGCGCATCCTGCCCAGCGGACCCGTTGACGCGGTCGACGAGCCCGTCGAGCTCCTTCAGTCCGAGCGCATGGCCGAGGTCCTCCAGGAATGCTGTCGATCTGATTTCGTGGTCGTCGACGGTCCGCCCATCTTCCCGGTTGCGGACAGCCTGGTGCTTGCAGATCTGGTCGACGGCGTCCTCTTCGTGACGGACGCGCAGTCCAGCACCCAGGCGAGCGTCGCCCAATCGCGACGCCAGATCCATCAGGTTGGAGGACGCATCCTCGGCGGGATCCTCAACCGCGTGCCGACCTCCTGGAGCGCGAACGGTTACGACGCCGACCCCCGCTGGCGTGGCCTGCTGGGGCGGAACGTGCTCCGGAGGAACGGCTCGGCTCTGGACGGGATCCCGGAGGATACCGGGGCACCGGCACACAACTGAGCCGCGCATGCGTGCGTCAGGCGCCGGGTCCGGATACGTCGATGGGCGTAGGCAACGTACGGCCCCCGCCGGTCGGCCCTGCTTCTCGGTCCACCTAATCTGACGTCAGAGGAGGAGTTGCTGTGAAGGTCGCGGTGATCGGAACCGGCCACG
>JALYLP010000445.1 GCA_030774195.1 Actinomycetota bacterium
TTGTTCACGATCGCAGTGGTTTTCTCCCTGATCGCCGCACTCTTCATCACCTCGGTCCCGTCCGGGGCCGTCGTCCGATCGCGTGAGGATCGATTCCTGACGAAGGTGCAGCGGAGCCCCATCACGCGCTGGATGTCCGGACCGGCAAGACGCGCCGTCGACGCCTTGAGCGGGATCAAGACCGAGTCGGCAAACTCTCCATCTGGGGCGGCGGCGTCGCGCTCGACATCCCGCAGCGCGATCTCCTCCATCGCTCCCAACGTGAGAGTAAACGATCCCTCCGGTGATGGAATCGGGAACCCCGATATGACGACCCAGAACGAAGCGTCGGTGGCCGTCTCAGGCAAGAACGTCGTGGTCGGATACAACGACGACGGAAAGAGCCCGTTGTTCTTCCAGCCGACGGTCGATCTGTCCGGGTACTCGTGGTCGAGCGACGGCGGGAAGACGTTCAAGGACTCGCGCCTCCCGAACCGGGAACCCGGGATCAACATCGGCGACCCGGTACTCGCCACCGACCGGGCTGGCAACTTCTACTACGGCACGCTCGACCTCGACTACTCCACTCCACTGCTGGGTGTGGCTGTAGGGCGCTCCGACGACGGTGGCCGGAGCTTCCATACGCCGACCATCGTGAGCAGGAACACGGGGTTCATCTCGACGCAGGATACGTTCAGCTTCGTCGTCACGGACAAGCCGTGGCTCGCCGTCGGTGCGAACCCACGGCATCCGAAGCACGACATCATCTATGCCACATGGACCGAGGACTACTTCACCTATTCTCGTCGCGGCTTCGCGGAGGGGAGCCGGATCATGCTCACGTCGTCACCGGACCTCGGCAAGACCTGGAGTCGGCCGCGGGCCGTGTTCGACGATCGGATCACGAGCCGCGAGGAGCATCGAGGGACCTTCCACTTCGTGAGCGGTTCTAACATTGCCGTCGACCGGACGGGGCGCGTGTACGTCGGGTGGGAGCGATTCTCCGACGATGGGACCTTCACCTACAAAGAACGTCAAGAGTGGCTGAGCCACTCGACGGACGCAGGAGGGAGTTTTTCGGCGCCGACGCTCTTCGCAAAGCCTTCACCCGTCGGCACTCTGGCGGCGCCGTTGGCCTGCGCCAACGTGCTGCAGTTCGGCCCCGGCGAATACGTGCGCACCCAGGAGTTCCCGATGCTCGGGATCGGCCCCGGCGGAGATCTCTACGCGGCGTACAACTCCGGCCACGGCCCCGGCCGATCTTCGATCAGGGTCGCCCGGTCGGATGACCGTGGCAGGTCCTGGTTCACCAAGACCCTCCAGACGGGCGGGACGGCGTTCATGCCCGCGATCGCCGCGAGTTCAAGCGGGGTGGATGTCATCTACTACGAGCAGACGAGCAAGTTCTCGATGAAGACCACGATCGCCAGATCGGGCGACGGGTTCAGCTACAGCAAGTACAATCTCTCCGACGCAACGTTTCGCATGCCCCAAACGCTGCCACCGTACGACCCGAGCATCGCCCCCTGTTACATGGGTGATTACCTGGGCGCCACCCGCCAGGGGCAGACCACCTACACGGCGTGGGGGGACAACCGCGACTCCGTGACGAACGATTTCTGGCCGAAGGGCCGACCGGACCCGAACGTGTTCTTCGCCCGGGTCGGATGATCCGGCCAGTCAGATTGGGGGCCTCCGCCATTCACCGACCATGCGCTCAACGCTCCCGAGATGCGGCGGGCGCGACGATTGGTTCCTCAGTCATCACGGGTACTCGGGAAGCGCGACGATGTCATACACCTCTCGCCCGTGCGGATCGAGTGGGATGACGCTCTCCAGGCCGAGGGTCGCCGCGTCAAGCTGGCAGACCGAACACGCGCCGTCGTCGATTTCGCTCGTCGCCGGGCCGTAGTCGAGGATAGACGCGGGCTCGGAGGGTCGTCGGTGTCGGCTCGTACCGGCGTAGAGTTTGTCCCCGGCGCGTAGGAGGCCGCGAGCGTAGCCCGGCAGAGGGTCCGAAACCCGCCCCTCGCTCGTGACGACATGGCGCCTCGGCGACTCGCAGACAGCGACCTCTCCTCGGGCCAACCGGCAGATCGAGTGCGGATGGTAGAGGGGCGCCATGATGAGGTTACCGTCGGGGACCGAACGAACGAAGCCCCGCGTAGCAGCCCTCCAACTGGAGGCCCCCGGCGGCCTTCGGCCAAATCCCGCGATGAGAAACCCTCCGTCGACTGAGGCGACCGAGTTGAGGTGTTGCTCGTCTCCCTTCACAGAGCCCTCGGGCCGCCAATACGCGGTTCCTCAACGACTTGACCCTCGTGGTCCAAATGGAGCTCGATGAGTTCGTCTGTTCCAGTTGAGGTCGCGTACAGGGATCGACCACGGGAGGCCAGGGA
>JALYLP010000446.1 GCA_030774195.1 Actinomycetota bacterium
GGGCCGGCGCTTGGGCGGCCGCTGCCGGCGCCGTGACGGCCGCCGGTGCCGGTGCGGGCGGCTTGACCGCCGCCGCAACTCGCTTGGGCTTCGCTCGCCGCGGCTGCGGTGGCGGCTCCAACACCTCGCGTGACTTAGGTGGAGCGGTTGTTGCCTTGCCGCCGGACGCGCGCAAGCGAGGGACGATGTCCTCGGGCACGCTCGACGAGGCCGACTTGCCGCTCACGCCCATCTGCTCGAGCGTCTCCAGCAGTTCCTTGCTGGTGACGCCGAGCTCTTTCGCCAGTTCGTGAACCCTCATCCGTTCCCTTGCACCCCTTCGACCACCTCTCGTAGCTTACGTGCTTCCTCCGGGCCGACACCCGAGCGGAGCGACCGAACGAGCCAGCCTCGACGGATCCTCGTTCGACACACACAGACGTCGCGTTGGACGTACGCCCCACGACCCGGGAGGCGGCTCGTTCGATCGGCAACGACGCCTCCGGCCCGATCGATCGCGATCCGCAGGAGCGCCGATCTTCCTGTCGCTTCGCCGCAGCCGACGCACGAGCGCTGCGGCTCGTGACGCCTTTCCAGCTGCTCAGGCCTCCGCGGGAGCCTCCGGGACGGCAGTCGCCTGCGACTCCGACTTGATGTCGATGCGCCATCCGGTCAGCCGGGCCGCGAGTCGAGCGTTCTGACCCTCTTTCCCGATCGCGAGCGAGAGCTGGTAGTCCGGCACGATCACCTGTGCGGTCTGCGTGTCGGGATCGACCCTCACCTCGCGGACCTTCGCCGGCTGGAGCGCGTTCGCCACGAACTCGCTCGGGTTCTCCGACCAGGGCACCACATCGATCTTCTCGCCCCGGAGCTCCGTCACGACGTTGCGCACCCTCGAGCCCTTGGGACCCACGCACGCACCCACCGGGTCGACCGCGGGTTCGTTGGACCACACCGCGATCTTCGACCGGTGACCCGGCTCGCGCGCGACCGCCTTGATCTCGACCACCCCGTCCGCGATCTCGGGCACCTCCAGCTCGAACAGCTTCTTCAGGAGCCCGGGGTGGGTGCGGCTGACGACGATCTGTGGTCCCTTCGCTCCTCGGCGGACCTCCGTGATGTAAGCCTTGAGTCGCTCGCCGCTGCGGTACGGCTCCGACGGGACCTGTTCGGCCTGCGGGACGAGCGCCTCCACCTTCCCCAGATCGAGCAACGTGTAGCGTCGTTCGGACTGCTGGACGATCCCGGTAACGACGTCACCCTCGCGCCCGGCGAACTCCTCGTAGGTCATCTCGCGCTCGGCGTCACGCAGCTTCTGGAAGATCACCTGCTTGGCCGTCTGCGCACCGATCCGGCCCTTGAAGTCGTCGGTGACCGCGACCTCTTCCTCGGAGAGGACCTTCATCACGAGGGTCTCTCCGTCTTCGGCTTCGACCTCCTCGAGCTGCTGCTGGAACATCCGCATCTCGCCGGTCTCGGGGTCGATCTCGGCGCGGAACCCGACGAAGTCGTCGTCTGCGTCCGGGTGCTCCTGCTTCCATGCCGACTTGTACGCAGCGGCCATCGCCTCCTCCAGGCCCTGGAGGATCGTGTCGAAGGCGATACCCTTCTCGCGCTCCAACTCGCGGAGCGCCGCGATCATCTCGGCGTTCAAGCGTGCGTTCCCTTCAACTCTGCGGCCCAATCCACGACCGTGCGCGCGGATGCGATCTGTGGCTGCCCGAGACGGCGCACCTCGCCGTCGACCTCGACATCGATCGCCCGGTCGTCGGAACCCACGAGTGTCCCGACGTGCACCGATGAGCCCTCGACCGGCTCCACGGTCCTGACGTCCACCTGCCACCCGATGCACCGCGCGAACTGCGCCGGGGTCCGCAACGGCCGTTCTAGGCCGGGCGAGCTGACCTCCAGCTGGTAGGCCCCCTCACCGAAGTCCTCGAGGTCCAGGCGCCGGGTGAGCTTCTCCGAGATCGTTGCGATCGACTCCAGGTCGACGCCCCCGTCACGGTCCACGGTGACCCGCAGGACGCGACGACCGCGAGCGCCGTGATACGACAGCTCGACCAGCTCCAGCCCAGCCCCTTCCACCACCGGGCGCACCAGCGGTTCCGCGTCCACCTGACACCATCCCCTTACAAACGAAAGGTGGGCGCGCGCCC
>JALYLP010000447.1 GCA_030774195.1 Actinomycetota bacterium
TCGAGGAGGCGACCGCCTTCGCGAAGGAGCGGGTCCAGTTCGGCGTTCCGATCGTGGAGCACCAGGCGATCGGGCACATGCTCGCCGACTCCCTCACGGAGCTCTGGGCCGCGCGCCTCATGACGTACCGGGTGGCGGAGGACATCGACGCGGGCGTCGACGTGAAGATCCAGCACGCGCAGTGCTCGATGGCCAAGCTCTTCGCGAGCGAGATGGCCGGTCGCGTGTCCGACCGCGCCGTGCAGATCTTCGGCGGCCGTGGCTACATGCGGGAGAACGTCGCGGAGCGCTTCCACCGCGAGCTGCGGGTGGACCGGATCTGGGAGGGGACGTCGGAGATCCAACGCAACATCGTTGCGGACCAGCTGCGCAAGCGGGGCGTCCGGGCGCTGACCTGACGCTCAGGCGGTGCTGTCTTCCGTCTCGGGTCGGATCATCGCCCGCCCCTTCCGTCGCGCGGACGCGACGTTCGCGACCGCGATCACGACCCCCGCGAGGAAGATGGCGGTGCCCATCACGAAGACCTGCGGCGGGATCCCCACCTTCACGGCTCCGTAGACCCACAGCGGGAACGTGACGGTCTGTCCCGCCACGAAGTTCGTCGTGACGAAGTCGTCGATCGAGAGCGCGAACGCGAGCAACGCTCCCGCCAGGATCCCGGGCCAGATCAGCGGGAGAGTGACCTTGAGGAACGTCTGGACGGCATCGGCGTAGAGGTCTTGCGCCGCCTCCTCGATCTCGCGGTTGAAGCCCGACAATCGAGCCCGCACGACGATCGCCACGAACGCGATGTTGAACATCACGTGCGCCACGAAGATGCTGAGCAGGCCCTGCTGGAAGTTGATCAGCACGAAGAACGAGAGCAGCGCGGCTCCCAGCACGATCTCGGGCGCGGCGATGTTCAGGAACATCACGACCTCGAGCGTTCCTGCCCCACGGAACCGGTAGCGGACGAGTGCGAGCGCGACCATCGTGCCGAAGATGGTGGCGACGATGGTGCTGACCACCGCGATCAGGAGCGAGTTCCAGAGCGCCGACGTCAGGTCCGGGACGCCGTTCCACTGCTTCCACCACTCCAACGTGAAGCCCTGCCAGCGGAAGGAGACCTTGGGCGCACTCGCGTTCGCAGCGGTGTTCGCGTTCAAGCTGTACAGGATCATCACCGCGATCGGGACCAGCAGGTAGGCGATGATCAGCTTCGTGTAGATGGGCAGGATGAGGTTCTTCCAGGACCGTTTGGGCGTCCGCCTGACCGGCGTTTCGAGCGTCTCGGTCCTCTCGGGTGCGGCGACGACCGCCATCAGATGTACTCCTCGATCTGGCGGGTCCCCAACACCCGCGCGTAGATCAGGATCCCGATCAGCAGTCCGACCATCAGGATGAAGGAGAGCGACGACGCGAGCGGGTAGTTCTGATCGCTCAGGAACTCGCGCTGGATCACGTTGCCGATCATCGTAGTGTTAGGCCCGCCGAGGATGTCATTGTTCACGTAGTCGCCGACCGCCGGGATGAACGTCAGGAGGAACCCGGCGAAGATGCCGGGGATGGACAGCGGCAGGATCACCTTGCGGAAGACCTGACGAGGGGTCGCGTAGAGGTCACGAGCGGCCTCCACCACGTTGCGGTCGATCTTCTCGAGCGAGACGTAGAGCGGCAGGACCATGAACGGCAACGAGTTGTAGGCGATCCCGGCGATCACGGCGATCGAAGTCGAGAGGATGTGGAACCCCTGCGGCAGCAGATGCCACCGCTCGAGGTTCGCGATCACGATGCCGTCGTCCGACAGGATGAACTGCCACGCGAGCGACCGGATCACGAAGGAAACGAAGAACGGCAACAGCATCAAGAACAGGTAGGTGGTCTTGTGGTGCCCGCCCTTGAAGGCGATCCAATAGGCGGCCGGGTAGCCGGCCACGAGCGTCACGATCGTGACGACCGCTCCGTACCAGAGCGAGCGGACGAACTGGGTGTGCGACTGCGCCCACGCGGTGCCGTATTCGCCGAAGTGCCAGGTGAACTCGTACCCCGAGTTCCTGAAACCCACCGTAGGGATCCTCGTCTCGAGCGACAGGACGAGCATCGCTCCCATCGGGATGAGGAAGAAGATCGCGAGCCACAGCACGCCTGGGGCCGTCAGCCCATACGGCGCCAGACGTTTCCGTCCGCGGGCCTTCTTCTGTTTCAGCCCGTGATGATCGGATCGAAGGTGTTGTTCCACTGGTCCAGGTCGGTCGTGCCCGTGTAGACGTAGTACTGGTGCGTCCTATCCAACATGGCCTGGTCCGGGAACACGAGCGGGCTCGCGGAGACCGCCTTTCCGCCGGGGAGCGACGCCACGATCGGCTTCGCATCGGGAACCGGCGTGATGTACCAGATGTAGTTGGCCATCAGCGCGGCGACCTGCGGATCGTAGACGTAGTTCATGTAGGTCAGCGCGTCCAACGGGTTCTCCGCTCCGACCGGGATCATCATGTTGTCGTGCCAGAACATCACGCCTTCGTCCGGGACGACGAACTTCAGCTCCGGGTACCCGGACTGCTGGGCGATGAACACGTCGCCCGACCATGCCTGGGTGATCCACGTGTTCCCGTTCTCCAACTGATTGATGTACCCCTGGTCGAAGTAGCCGCGCGGGATCCCGTCATCCTTCTGCTTCTGCAACACCGCGGCAGCTTGGTTCCAGTCGTCCGGCGTCGACGATGAGGGCTCGATACCGAGCTTCAGCAGCCCGATGCTCCCGAGCTCGGTGTTGTCGCTCATCATCCCGACGTGACCCGCGACCGCAGGATCGAAGAGGTCGTTGAGGCTGGTGGGCTCGTGCCCGAGCGCCGCGGTCGCCTTCGGGCTGTAGCCGATACCGGTGAGGCCCGATTGCCACACCACCGTGTACTTGTTGCCCGGGTCGTAGGTGGGATCCTTGATGGAAGGGCTCGAGTTGGCCGTGAAGTTGGGAAGCTGGGAGAGGTCCAACGGGATCAGCCAGCCGTTGTCGATCAGCTCCGACAACTGAACCCCGTTCGTGATGACCACGATGTCCCAACCGGTCGACTTCCCCGCTTCGAGCGAGGGCTTGAGCTTCGCGTAGAAGGCCTGGTTGTCGTTGATGACCGCCTTGTAGTTGACCTGGATGCCGGTCTGCTGGGTGAACGTGTCCAGGGTGGGATGGTCCCCGTGGCTCACGTCGAGGTAGTACGGCCAGTTCGCGAAGTTCAGCTGGTGATGCAGCGTCTGGGAGGCCCAGTCGAAGCCCGCCGGCGACTCGGAGGCTGCCGCTCCGCTCGACTTGACGCCGCACGCCGCGAGGACGGACGAGAGGCTGAGCGCCCCCGCTCCGACGCCCGCGTACCGGATCAGATCGCGGCGCGAGAGCCGGCGCTGGGTGAGACCGCGCAGGAAAGCTGGGTCGATCGTGGGATCCACTGCGTTCCTCCCCTAGGATGGTCAGCCGAAGGCTAGTCCGGAATGACTGCGGCGTCCATGAACCCCTTCCGGTCCGCATCCTGGGAATATCTCCGGCATGACCAGCTACTGGCACCCCTTCGCCGACATGGCAGCGGTCGAGGCGGGGGGAAGCCTGTCGATCGTTCGCGGCCGCGGATCCCACATCTGGGACACCGCGGGGACTCGGTACTTGGACGCGACCGCCGGCCTGTGGTTCTGCAACGTCGGGCACGGGCGGGCGGAGATCGCGGAGGCAGCGCGGCGCCAGATGGCCGAGCTCGCCTCGTACTCGACGTTCGGCGATCTGACCAACCCTCCCACGGAGGCCCTGGCGGAGCGGGTCGCCGAGCTCGCGCCGATGCCCAGCGCCAAGGTGTTCCTGACGAGCGGCGGGTCGGATTCGATCGACTCCGCGACCAAGATCGTTCGCCGTTACTGGTCGCTCGTCGGCGAGCCCGACCGGACGGTCCTGATCCGGCGCGAACGCGCGTATCACGGGATGCACGCGGCCGGGACCTCGCTCTCGGGGATCCCGGCGAACCTGGAAGGGTACGGTTCGTTGCTGCAGGACGTGGTCGAGGTCCCTTGGGACGACGCCGAAGCGCTCCGATCCACCATCGACCGGGTCGGCGCGGGTCGGGCGGCCGCGTTCTTCTGCGAACCCGTGATCGGTGCCGGCGGCGTCTTCCCGCCTCCGGACGGTTACCTCGAAGCCGCGCGCGCCGTCTGCCGGGAGGCGGGGGTGCTGTTCATCGCCGATGAGGTGATCACCGGCTTCGGCCGGTGCGGCGCATGGTTCGCGAGCGGCCGGTTCGGGCTGGAGCCCGATCTGATCACCTGTGCGAAAGGGATCACGAGCGGCTACCTGCCCCTCGGAGCGGTGATTGCCGCACCCTCGGTCTGGGAGCCGTTCTGGCGTGAGGGCGCCGGGATGTTCCGCCACGGCTACACCTATTCGGGCCATGCCGCCGTCTCCGCGGCCGCCCTCGCGAACCTCGACATCATCGAGGGCGAGGGGCTGTTGGAGCGGGCGAAGACCCTGGAGGGCGAGTTGACCTCGGCGTTGGCGCCTCTCGAGGAGCACCCGTTGGTGGGGGAGGTCCGGTCCGGCACCGGCGTGCTCGCGGCAGTCCAGATCGAGCCGTCGGTCGTGGGAGACGATCCGGGGATCGCGGTGCGGGTAGCGTTCGCCGCCCGGAAGCACGGCATCATGTCTCGGGCGCTCGCGCCGGGGGCGCTGCAGATCTCGCCCCCGCTCGTGCTCGAGCCGGATGAGCTGGGAGAGCTGGCCTCAGGACTCACGGCCGCTCTGGACGATGTGGAGGCGGCTCGGTGATCGTCGGGATACCGAAAGAGGTCAAGAACCACGAGTACCGGGTCGCCGCGACGCCCGAGGGCGTCCGCGAGCTCGTGCACGCGGGCCACCGGGTGGTCGTCGAAACGACGGCGGGGGGCGGCTCGGCGATCACGGACGACCATTTCGTGGCCGCGGGCGCCCAGATCGCGGCGGACGCGGACGCGCTGTTCGCCGAGGCCGAGTTGATCGTCAAGGTCAAGGAGCCACAACCGGAGGAGTACGAACGGTTCCGCGCCGATCACGTGCTCTTCACGTACCTCCACCTCGCGGCCGACGAGAAGCTGACCCGTTTCCTCGTCGATCGGGGTGTCCGCGCGGTCGCGTACGAGACGGTTCAGACGCCGGACGGCCGTCTCCCGCTCCTGGCGCCGATGTCTGAGATCGCCGGCAGGATGGCGCCGCAGGAGGGGGCGAAGTACCTCGAGCGGCCGAGCGGCGGTCGCGGCGTTCTGATGGGCGGCGCCTCCGGCGTGATGCCCGCCAAGGTCGTCGTGCTCGGCGGGGGGATGGCCGGCGGGAACGCTGCGCAGATCGCCGCCGGGATGGAAGCCGAGGTC
>JALYLP010000448.1 GCA_030774195.1 Actinomycetota bacterium
ATCCTCGCCCTCGGCGCCGGCGCGGTCTTGGTGAAGGGTGGCCACCTCGAGGATCCCGCGCGCTCGTCCGACCTGTTCGTGGGTCCTTCTTGGGAGGGATGGCTCGAGGAGGAGCGGATCGATACCCCGAACACGCACGGCACGGGGTGCACGCTTTCGGCCGCGATCGCGGCGCGGCTCGCGCTCGGGGACACCGTCCCCGACGCGGTTCGCGCTGCGAAAGCGTTCGTGACGGAGGCCATCCGGCACGCGCTCACTTTGGGCGGCGGCATCGGTCCGGTCGACCCGATGTGGCCGGTCCGCTCGGCGCCACCCGCAGTGACTACCGAGGGCTAGCCCGGGCCGGCCATCGCAGATGGCCCCCACGGAGCGTCAAGCGGGTCCACCACTGGGCCGACCTTGTACGTACGAGGCAACACCCAGCGGTCGAGACGGAAGGGCCGATCCTGATGCGCAAGGACCTCACCTCCGAGGCGTCGCGTTGGCTCCACCGGCGGCGGGGACGCGTGCTCATCGCTTCCTCGGCGGCAGTGCTCATCGTGGGGAGCGCCTTGTCGATGGGGATCGCGGTCTCGTGGCGGCAGGACCGGAAGGATGCGGCCGCCAAGCGCTTCCGGGCGGACGAACAACTGCTTGAGAGCAACGTACGCGCGACGGTCTCCACCTATATCCATGCGTTGCAGGTGACGCGAGGCTTCTTCCGGGCGGATCGGTCCGCCACACGACCGCAGTTCCTCACGTTCGCGAGCTCGCTGGACTTCAAGGACTCGACCCCCGGGCTGCTGGCGCTCGAATCGATCCGGGCCAACGTCCCGTCCGCGATCACCGGTGGACCGGACATCGCGTACCCGATCGACATGGTCGCCCCGCACTCGGCCGCGGTCGGCCTTCTGTGGCGCGACCTCGCGTACGACCCGTCGGTCCGCAGGGCGCTCCCGCTCGTTGCCCGGCGGGGAGGCGTCATGATGATGCCGCCGCGGATCGACGTGTTCCGCCACGTTCGCATGTTGCTGGTCGGTTCCGTGACCCAAGACGAGGGTTCAGCCCGGTGGGTCGGAGCCTCGATCGATCCCGCGATCTTCGCGACCCAGGCGATCGGGGAGGTCCCGCCGGGGATCCGGGCATCGCTCCGTTGGGGCACGGACGGCCAGGTCCTCGCAACCGCGGCCGCACCGGAGGCGGCCGCGGATCGCCCCACCCTCCTGTCGACCTCGTTGCCGATCCAGGCGGAGGGAACCGATTGGATGCTCGATGTCACGGCCACGAGCGAGTACGACCCCATGGTCGTCGCCTTCCCGTGGCGGCCGTTCGCCGCCGGGCTCGTCCCCGCGATCGTGATGGCCCTGATCCTGTTCATCCTGGGCCGGTCGCGGATCGAGGCGCTCGACATGGCCACCCGCCTCGGCAAGGATCTGGCGGCCTCCGAGGCTCGCGCCAAGGCCGTGATGGAGAGCGCCGTCGAGGCGATCCTGACGACGGATGCGGTCGGGCACGTCGAGTCCGTGAACCCGGCAGCGGAGGTCCTGTTCGGCTGGGCCGAAGCCGAGATCGTCGGAAGACCGATCGCCGTCGTCGTTCCGGGGTTGGAGCTGTCGGGCGAGCACGACGGCCTGGAAGACCTCCACTGGGGTCCCCGCGAACGGATGGTGGAGGCGATCCGCAAGGACGAGCAGCGTCTGCCCGTCGACGTATCGATGTCCCCGACCACGATCGGCGGGCGAGAGATGTTCACCCTCATCGCGCGAGACGCGACCCTACGGAAGCTCTACGAGGATCAGCTCGAGCATCAGGCGACGCACGATCCGCTCACGGGCCTCGCAAACCGCACCCTCTTCGACGAGCTGCTGGTGCGTGCCGCGTACCGAGCCGACCGGAGCGGCCGCCCGGTGGCCGTGCTCTACCTTGATCTCGACGGGTTCAAGGATGTGAACGACGTCTTCGGTCACCCGTCGGGAGACCGCGTGCTCTCCGAGACCTCGCGCAGGCTCGAGGCGGTCGTCCGTCCGGGTGACATGGTCGCGCGGATGGGGGGAGATGAATTCGTCGTGCTCTGCGAGCACCTGTCGGAGCCGAGCGACGTGGAGAAGATCGCGACGCGCATCGTTCAGGCTGTTGGCAAGCCGATCCCGTTGGCCTCGGGCGTGGCGACGGTCACGGCGAGCGTCGGTATCGCCCTCGGAGAGCCCGGGGAGACCGCTGCCTCACTCGTCGCCCGGGCGGACGAGGCGATGTACCGCATGAAGCAGGGCGGGAAGGCGGGCTTCCTGTTCGCCGGTGCGGCGGGCGGCTGAGTTCCACCGCGCACCTGCGTCAGACGCGCGAGGGCCGGACGACCTTCCCCGCCTTGATGCAGCTGGTGCAGGCGTGGATCCGCCGAGGTGCCCCGTCCACCAGCGCCCGCACGCGCTGGACGTTGGGGTCCCATCTCCGGTTGATCCGCTTGTGCGAGAAGGTCACGGACTTGCCGAACCACGGCTTCTTCCCACAGATGTCGCACACCGCTGCCATAGGATCACGAGGGTACCAGGCCCCTACCGTGCGATGGCCTTCAGGTTGGTCTGCAGGACGTCTTGGGAGAGCTGTCCGCGCACCGTGGCGACCAGGCGACCCTCGGCGTCGTAGAACTGGGTCATCGGCGGCGAGGAGACGTCGAAGGACAGGCTGATCGAATTCGCGGGGTCGAATAAGCTCGGGTACGTCACATCCTCCTCGTGCATGAACGCTCTTGCGCTATCGCGGAAGTCCTCGAGGTCGACGCCGACGAACTGGATATCGTGCCCGAGCCGGCGATGGGCTTCGACGAGCAACGGGGTCTCCGCCTTACAGGGAGGGCACCAAGCCGCCCAGTAGTTCACGACGACCGGCGTCCCGCGGAGCTGCTGGATCAGCTGCTGGAACCCGTCGGCGTCCATCGCGGGGAGCTCATCGGCCACGGTCGGAAGCGCCGGTGCGGTCGTCGCGTTCTCAGCCGGCACGGTGCCCGTGGCCGCCGCGTCGTGGGTGCATCCCGTCAGGAGGAGGGCGGCCAGGACCACGGGAGCGAGAACGACCCGAGGGGCTGTCACGCGTCCATGGTAGAACCGGGTCCAGCGTGAGGATCCGCCCGTGCCGTTGACGCTCTCCTCTCCGATCGTCGCGATCGATCGGAAGCTGGCCCTCCGCCGTGGCGGGTTCCGCACCAAGGGCCCGGAGGCGCACACGGTGCTCGAAGAGGCGTTCGATATCACCACCGTGGGAGAGTTGCTGCATCACTACCCGCGGAGGTACATCGACCGGTCGCACGTCGAGACCATCCGAGGGTTGGAGCCGGGTGTGTCGGCGACCGTGATCGCGACGGTGCGCCGGGTCGTCAAGCGTCAAACGAGACGGCATCAGTCGATGGTGACCGTCACGCTGCACGACGGCACCGGGTCGCTCGACCTCACGTTCTTCAATCAGCCTTGGGCCGCGTCGCTCTATCGGGAGGGATCCGAGGTCGCCGTCTCGGGGGTCGCCCAGCTCTACCGGGGGCGCCTGCAGCTCGCGAACCAGGAGGCCGAGGTCCTTCGTGGGGATGGGCAGGATCTCGTGCATACGGCTCGGATCACGCCGGTGCACCCCGCGTCCGAAGGGATCAGCGCCAAGACGATCCGCGAGTTGATCTGGCGAGCGCTGGAGCAGCTCCCGCCGCAAGCCGATCCGCTCCCTGCCGACCTGGTCGCAGCCGAATCGCTGAGCGACTGGGACGCGGCATGCCGACAGATCCACTTCCCCGCCGACGAGCGCGAGGTCGCGACCGCACGGGAACGCTTGAAGTTCGACGAGCTCTTCGTGCTGGAGCTCGGCGTGGCATTCCGGAGGCAGCGTCTGGCCTCCGAGCGGACCGGGGTGGCTCACGACCCCGACGGCCCCCTCACGCGTGCGCTGGGGGCGACGCTCCCGTTCGAACCCACTCGGGCGCAGCGCGAAGCGATGGATCAGATCGGCACGAAGATGAGTGCGCCGCAGCCGATGAACGTTCTGCTTCAGGGAGACGTCGGCTCGGGCAAGACGCTGGTCGCGCTGCACGCGTGCCTCGTGGCGATCCAGTCCGGCCACCAGGCGGCGATCATGGCTCCGACGGAGGTGCTGGCAGGTCAACACGCCCGTTCGGTCGCCGACCTATTGCGGCCGATGGGGGGTGTGGCCGCGCTCGTCGCCCCATCGCGGGGAGGCGCGGACCATCAGCGCTCCCTCTTCGACGGGTCGACCTCGGCGACGGCCGAACCGACGGTGCGCTTCGCTTTGTTGACGGGATCGGTCACCGGCAAGGAACGCGACGGGATCTCCGAGGGGATCGAGGACGGCACGATCGATCTGGTGATCGGCACGCACGCGCTCGTGCAGGGAAGCGTCGCCTTCGGGGATCTCTCGCTCGCCGTCATCGACGAGCAGCATCGGTTCGGGCTCCACCAACGGATGGCCTTGAAAGGGAAGGGCTCGGGCGATATCGACATCCTGATCATGACGGCCACGCCGATCCCTCGGACGCTCGCGTTGACCTACTACGGCGACCTCGACGTCGTCGTCCTGGACGAGATGCCCCGCGGCCGCGGGCCGATCCAGACGCGCGTCGTTCGGGACGCCGCCGCGCGCGCCGCAGCGGAGACCCTGGTTCGACAGGAGGTCGTTGCCGGACGACAGGCGTTCGTCGTCTGCGCGGCGATCGACGAGGCCAACCGCAACCAGGTCAGGGCCGCGGAGGCAGAGGCGATCCGTCTTCGGACGGAGGTCTTCCCCGACCTCCGCGTCGAGCTCCTGCATGGACGCATGCGACCGAAGGAGAAGGAGCGCGTGATGGACGCGTTCCGGAACGGATCCGCGGACGTGCTGATCTCGACGACCGTGATCGAGGTCGGTGTCGACGTGCCCAACGCCACCGTGATGCTGGTGGAGAACGCGGAGCGGTTCGGGCTGGCGCAGCTCCACCAGCTCCGGGGGCGGATCGGTCGAGGACCCGACGCCTCGTACTGCGTGTTGTTCGATGAGTCCGAGGAGTCGAACGCCGAGGCGAGGGCGCGCATCGACGCGATGGTGCGAACGACCGACGGGTTCGCGCTGGCCGATGAAGACCTCCGCCTGCGCGGGGAGGGCACGCTGTTCGATACGAAGCAATCCGGCATGCCCGACCTCAAGCTCGCTCGGCTCGCCGAGGACTTCGATCTGGTCAAACGTGCTCGGGCGCGCGCGTTCGCCCAGCTGGAGGACGACCCGCAGCTCGTCGCACACCCCGCCCTGCTGGAAGAGCTCCGGCGGCGGTTCGAACGATCGATCGAATGGCTCTTCCAGTCCTGAGCTCCTCGGCCGAGCGGTCTCGGCGAAACGTGGCCGGGGCCGGTCGCTCGAGCGTGAGGCACGGCTAGGCTGCTGCTCGTGCGGGTGATCGCCGGTTCGGCCCGTGGGACGCGCCTCGGACCCGTCCCCGCGGGAGTACGCCCGCTGTCCGATCGAGCTCGCGAGGGCCTCTTCGCGAGCCTCGGCCCCGACGTGTCGGACGCGCGCTGCCTGGATCTGTTCGCGGGTACCGGGGCGGTCGGGATCGAGGCGCTCTCGCGCGGAGCGGCGTCGTGCACGTTCGTCGATGCTTCCCGTGAGGCGGCCGCCGCGGTTCGATCCAACCTCGAGCGGGCCCATCTGGCGGAGCGAGGCACCGTCAGGAGCGCCGATGTGGCTGCCTACCTGCGACGACGGCGCGCGGATGACCTACCGTACGAGCTCGTGTTCCTCGACCCGCCGTACGGGCTCGCGGAGCCCTTCCTGAGCGGATGCCTGGCGGCTCTCGATGCCGGATGGCTTGCCCCCGAGGGGTGGACGGTGGTTCTGACCAGGGGTCACAAAAGTTCGGTGCCCACGGTTCCGGTACACTGGGCTACTCGAAGGCAACTTCGTTACGGAGACAGCGTCCTGACCCTATACCGGGAGGATCGATGGGCTTGACCGCCCTGTGTCCGGGGACGTTCGACCCGGTGACCAACGGGCATCTGGACGTCGTCGAACGAGCCGCACAACTGTTCGATTCCGTGATCGTCGGAGTCGTGGAGAACCCCTCCAAGACCCCATTGTTCAGCGCCGACGAGCGTGTGCGCCTGCTCGAGGAGGCCCTTAGGGACCTCTCGAACGTCCGGGTGGGGTCGTTCCGAGGCCTGCTGGTGGACCATGCGCGGGCTGAGGGGGCTTCGGTCATCGTGAAGGGATTGCGGGCCATCAGCGATTACGAATTCGAGATCCAGATGGCACAGATGAATCAGCGGATCGGAGAGCTCGACACGCTGTTCATGGCCACGAGTCCCAAGTGGTCCTTCCTGTCGTCCTCGCTGGTCAAGGAGGTGGCGAGCTACGGCGGAGACGTCAAGGGGCTCGTCCCCGACCACGTTCGCACGCTGCTGGTCGACCGGCTGGTAGACGCCTGATGGATCTCTCCGCGCGCCTGCAATTACTCGAGCAGCTCGTCCTCGAGGCGAAGTCGATGCCCCTGTCGTCCTCCGTCCTGGTGAGCCGGGAGGAACTCCTGCAGATGATCTCGGAGATGCAGGAGAGCATCCCCGAGGAGATCAAGCAGGCTCGCTGGATCGTGAAGGATCGCGAGGATCTGCTCGGTAAAGCACGGGCCGAGGGAGAGCGGATCGTCGAACAGGCGCACGAGGAGCAGCGCCGGATGGCCCTCAAGGAAGAGGTTGCGCGTCGCGCCGAGGCCGAGGCCCACAGCATCCTGGAGGACGCGCAAGACCGAACCGATGCGATGCGACGCGAGGCCGAGGATTACGTCGACGCGAAACTGGCGCAGTTCGAGATCGCGCTCCGCAAGATCCTGGAAGATGCGCAGTCGTCCGCACGGAGTGTCGCGAAGACCCTGGACCAGGTGGAGGTGGGG
>JALYLP010000449.1 GCA_030774195.1 Actinomycetota bacterium
CGTGCGAGGACACGACGGGTCGTCCCCGGCCGTCGAAGTCCACCTGGCGGATGTAGAGCAGAAGCGTGGCCTTCGGAACATCCAGCCGCGAGGCGAGGTACCCGTCCGCGCGAGTCGGTCGGAAGGTGGCCAGCCCGTGGTGGATCGCGACGCCGAGATCGCGCTCGAGCACCTCATACACCGAGGTGCGCTCGAGCCGTTCCAGGATGCTCGGTTCCTCCCCCGTCAGGCGCGCCGCCAAGATGTCGCGCGACAGGACGACCGGGCGCCCATCCGCCGTCCGCACGCGGTCGACGACGATGACGTCCTCGCCCGGCTCCAGGTCCAGTCGCTCAGCCTCATCGGCCGCCGCGGCCTCGACCCTGACCGAGCCGTGCATCGTCCCGGGTTCCATCCCCGAAGCTCGGATGGCATCCGTCACGCCGAAGTTCGCATCCAGGTTATTCGCAACGCGGGGGCGGTCGGCGACGAACGTCCCCGCGCCACGGGTCCGGCGAACGAGCCCCTCGTCCTCGAGCGACCGGAGCGCCTCGCGCAGCGTTGCCCTCGAGACGCCGAGCTCGGCCGCGAGCTCGGGCTCCGGCGGGAGCTGGGCGCCGGGGCCCTCCTCCAGGATCCGGCTCGCCATGTCTCGACGAGCCGAGAGGGTCTTGGACCTCGAACGTTCGGACAACGGGCCCCCTTTCCGCAGCACATTCTTTGTCAGACAAATCGGAAGCGTCAACCCTGTCTCTCGTAGGGCCGGAGTGCCCATCGCAGCCCGGGTCTGTTTGACATGGAAAGCGCCCTGTGGCTGGATACGCGCCAACGACCGCGGTTGACGTGTGCCTAGAAGGGGGTGGTCACGTGTCGGAACGTAAGGTCGGCTCCGTCACCTACCAAGAGGTGGGTCAGGAGTACTTCGACAAGCGCGGACTGAGGCGCCACGCCGGCGTGTGGTCCCTGTGGGCGCTCGGCGTCGGTGCCGTCATCTCCGGCGAGTACTACGGCTGGAACTTCGGCCTCGCAACGGGCGGTTTCGGGGGCCTGGCGATCGCCGGCATCTTCATGGCGATCATGTACTACGGACTCGTCTACTCGATCGCAGAGATGTCTCCCGCCCTCCCGCACACCGGAGGCGCCTACTCTTTCGCCAGATCCGCGATGGGGCCCTGGGGCGGCTTCCTCACCGGCCTCGCCGAGAACATGGAGTACGTGATTTCGGTGGCCGTCGTGGTCGGCGCGATCGCGCTGTTGATGCAGGAGATCGTCGCCGGCCTCTTCAGCGTCCACGGAACACCCTGGTGGAACAGCGAGCCGTTGTGGTGGGCGGTCTTCTACGTGATCTTCGTGTCGATCAACATCGTCGGCATCGAGGCCACGATGCGGTTCACGGTGTTCATCACGTTGTCTTCGATCGCCGTGCTCGCGTTCTTCTTCCTCGCGGCGATCTTCTCGGGCAAGCTCGATTTCTCGCTCTGGACGAATATCGCGAAGGGCGGCGACACGATCAAGGGAGGGGGCGGGCCCCTGTTCCCCTTCGGCATTAGCGGGATCTTCAAGTCCCTTCCGTTCGCGATCTGGTTCTTCCTCGCGATCGAGGAGGTCCCGCTCGCGGCCGAGGAATCGATGGATCCGCGGCGCGACGTTCCGAAGGGGTCCGTCCGAGCGCAGCATACGCTCGTGGTCGCCGCAGCGCTGACGCTGATCTTCAACACCGCGCTGCCCGGTGGCGCAGCACTGTACGGGCAATCAGGAGTCCCGCTCCTGGATGGCTTCAAGGCGATCTTCGGCTCGAGCGGCAAGGTCGCGTACGTCCTCGGCCTGCTGTTTTTGGTTGGCCTCGTCGCGAGCTTCTTCACGATCATCTACGCGTACGGTCGGAACACATTCTCGCTGTCACGGGCCGGGTACTTCCCGAAGTTCCTGTCGGTCACGCACGGCGAGCGGCAGACGCCGCACGTCGCGCTGATCGCCGGGGCGGTCGTGGGGTACGCGGTGATCCTCGTTGTGTGGTTGCTGCAGCGGAGCGGCTCTGGGGCGCAGGTCGTCGCGGCGGTCCTCAACATGGCGGTGTTCGCCGCGGTGATCTCGTACATCCTGCAGATGATCTCCTTCGTCCTGCTGCGCCGCAACCTCCCGAACATCGCGCGCCCGTACCGCAGCAAGTGGGGGGTCCCGGGGGCCGTCATCGCGGGAATCCTCGCGGCGATCTCGCTCATCGCGATCTTCCTGAACAGCGCGTACCGGCCCGGGGTCTACGGCGTGGC
>JALYLP010000450.1 GCA_030774195.1 Actinomycetota bacterium
TGATCCAGGACATCAAGGCCAACGTCCTGCCCCCGGTCACGTGGATCACGCCGCGGTTCGAGCTGTCGGACCACCCCGAGTACAACTTCTGCCACGGCGAGAACTGGTCGACGCAGGTCATCAACGCGATCATGCAGAGCCCGATGTGGAAGTCGACGGCGATCTTCCTTACCTGGGACGACTACGGCGGCTTCTACGACCACGTTCCCCCGACGCAGGTCGACGACTTCGGCTTCGGGATCCGCGTCCCGATGATCGTTCTCTCGCCCTACGCGCGCCAGGGCGTTGTCTCGCACGAGCTCGGCGAGTTCTCCAGCGTTCTCCGATTCATCGAGGACAACTGGGGACTGACCCAGCTCACGAGGCGTGACCGGCAGGCGACCCCGCTCAGCTCGGCGTTCGACTTCCAGCAGGCTCCGCGTCCACCCGACCCGCTACCGCTCCGTACCGACTGCGAGGGCCCGATCTTCTCCCCGCCGCCACCGGATCCGCCTCAAGGCTAAGGCTGACCCTCCAAATCGAGCGGAACGCGAAGATCCGCTTTCCAGTTTCCAGTCAAGCAGTCGCCCGAGGGCTAATGTTGGACACCACATAAGAAGGGGGTCGACGCATAACCAGCGATCGCACGGAGACGAAGAGTGGCGCCCCGTTGACCCACGAGGATGACCAACCTGCAGCTCGCCAGATCCTGGACGATCCCGACGTTCGGGCAAAGATCGAGGAATCCCTCGCTCGCTCCGAGAGCGATGACCTTCGTCCTGGGAAGACGGCCGACGACCTGCTAAGACTCGCCCGTGAGCAGCGCGGCATGGAGACTTGACCAGGACTCAGAGCTCTTCGTAGTCATCCCTTGGTTGGAAAGTGAGCGCGACCCGAAACTCGGGTCAGGGTTCTCGAGTGCATCGCCAGCATCCTTCGAGATCCGATCCGTCCGGCCCTCGAGGATGTCCCCGGTGTCTTCTCGATCAATGTTCCGAACGTACCGGTTGCTATCGTCTGGCACGTGAACGCTCGGCAACGGATCCTCTTGATCTCGCATATCGGACATGCGTAGTGCCCCTATTCAGCCCCGGAGACGGCGATCCGCGTATCGATTGGTATGAAAGCACGCACGATCCTTTCGACGATCTTGGTTCTCGCGTCTATGTCGGCATGCAGTGAAGATCCTGATTCCGTCCATCGCGCTGAGATCTTAGAAGTTCACCTCGACGTGCACGTCAACGCCGTCCGGGTCGCACCGAACCGGATGCAGGACAGCGAGAAGAAGCCCGATCGCACGTGGATCCTCCTGGACGTCGACATCCGGAATCCTTCGGACCGCGAGCTATGGGCGAACGACTGTCATGGACAGGCTTTCGACAGCCGGGGGAATCTCCTCTTCGATTTTGGATTCGGGCTCGGGTTCCCCGCCGGCCAGTACATGGCGCCGCACGCGAGGGTTGCGGCCAACGGCGTTCAGGCACTCGCGTCGACATCCGGGAACATCGCGGGAGAGACGATGCGAGCGACAGCGGCTTGTGCCGCCTGGGACTGGGGAGACTTCCCCCCAGTCTAAGGCAGAGGTCGCCAGGACGGGACCCCGCTGCGGGAGCTCAAGCCCTCTTGCGTGCCTTCCAGACGTCCTCGCACGGCCAGCGTCGTGCCCACGCCAGGTCGATCCACCGGGCTCCGGTCCTGCCACCTTCGGGTGCTTGGATCTCGACCAAGTCCTCGATGTCGAAACCACAGTCGTGCAGCAGCCGGATCATCTCGCCGTGCGGCAGGGCGAACTCGGTCGAGTCCGCCCAGTCGAAGCGAAGCATCCCGAACTGGTCTCGGTGCAGCCGATCGTCCACCGGTTCGTCCTCCGGCGTGGCGGCGCCCTCGGGCGTGCAGATCATCACGAGCGGTGAGTGCCCGAGGAACTCGAGCCGGCCGCCATGCCGCAGCAAGCGCGCCGCTTCGGGGATCCACAGGTACGGGTCGCACCAGATCGCGGCGCCGTACTCGGAGACGGCGAAGTCGAAGCTCGCGTCGGGGAACGGTGTGTGCTGGGCGTCGCCCTGGATCAGCGGGAAAGACAGGTCGAACTCGTCCTGGAACAGCCGCGCGGTTGCTGCCACCGAGTCATCCGCCCGGGACGGTTCTGCGCATCGATCCGTCGAGGGGGAAGATCCTCCAGCGCTTCCAGGTCGGCGTCGAAGCCGAGTACGTGGCATTCGGCGAAGGGGCCCCCGTGGGTCGGCAACGCGGGGGAGGGCACCGTGTCCAAGATCGATGCCCAGACCGACCAGGTCACCGCCACGATCCCCGTCGGCACCGATCCGTACCACATCGTCGTCGGCAACGGATCCGTCTGGGTGAACAACCGATCCGATCACTCCATCTCCAAGATCGACCCGCTCCAAGATCGCGTCGTGGACATCATCGGCGGCGTGCGCGGGATCCTGGCCATCGATGGCACCGACCTGTGGGTCGCCGATGCCGAGGCCCCGACCCTGTGGCGCATCGACACCAACACGGATCAGGTCACCGCCGAGTTCGACCTGGCCTACTCGGGCTACCTCGCGGTCGGAGCGGGTTCGGTGTGGATCTCGGCACCGACCGTGTTCGACGACCAGTGCTGCCCCTGAAGCCCATCACGGCACGGACGCCCGACCCATACTGTGCGGGTCATAGGGGAGAGGAGACGCCGTGATCGCACGAACGTGGTTCGGACGCACGAAGGCTGAGGACTACGACGCATACCTCGCGTACCTCGAGGAGAGCGGGGTCGCCGAGCTCCGGCGGACGCCGGGGAACCAAGGGGTCATGGTGCTCCGGCGGCGCGAGGGCGACGAAGCCGAGTTCGGCGTAATCTCGTTCTGGAACTCGATCGACGACGTGAAGGCCTTCGCCGGCGAGGACGTCGACGTCGCCCGCTACTTCCCCGACGACGAGCGATTCCTGCTCGAGTTCACCCCGAGGCTCAAGCACTTCGAGGTCGCTAGGGAGCGCTGATACCGACTGATAGTGTTTACGCTATCATCTGGGTTGAGATGAAGGCCGGGACCCTGGTTCGTCAGGCACGTCGTGAGGCGGGACTGGGTCAACGCGAGCTGGCCCGGAGGGTCGGGATACCTCAGCCGACGGTCTCCCGGATCGAGCGAGAGCTCGCGTCCCCCCGGTTCGACACGCTGGACCGGCTCCTCCGAGCGTGCGGGCGGCAGCTCGACCTGGTCGAGCGCCGAGGGCTCGGAGTCGATCGGACGCTCATCCGCGAGCGGCTCCAGACGACGCCCGGCGAGCGCGCTCGCCTCGCCGTCCGAGAGTGGGAGCGGACCGAGGTGTTCCGGCGAGCGGGCAAGGCGACACGGTGAGCGAGCCGCGGTTCGACCCGCTGGGTGCACTGCGCACGCTCACTGAACACGGTGTCCAGTTCGTCCTCATCGGCGGCTTCGCGGCAGCCCTCCGCGGCTCACCGATGATCACGGGCGATATCGATATCTGCTACGCGCGCGATTACGCGAACCTGCAGGCGCTGGCCGCCGCCCTCGAGAAGCTGGGCGCCACGCTTCGAGGTGCGCCTCCCGACGTCCCCTTCCGTCTCGACGGGGCGACGCTGAAGGCCGGAGATCACTTCACGTTCTGGACGATAGCCGGCCCTGTCGACTGTCTCGGCACGCCCGCCGGGACGGACGGTTTCGCCGATCTCGAAACTTCGGCGACCGAGGAGGACCTCGACGGCCTGACGGTTCGCGTGGCCTCGATCGACGACCTCATCCGGATGAAACAAGCGGCCGGCAGACCTCAAGACCTCATCGCCGTGGAGTGGCTCTCGGCGCTCCGCGACGAGCTCGACCAACGTCCGTAGCTCAGATTCCCCCGGAATCAGGCCGCCAAGAGTGAAAACCATGTTGAATGAGGAGATCTGCGTGGGTAGTATTCGCGAACGCTCGTTCGATAGACCCCCGCCGATAGGAGCCCCAGCGCGATGAAGGATCATCCCGCGGGCGCGGAGCAGACTGCCGAGGACGAGATCTACCTCGAGCAGATGAGCGATCCGGCCGTGCGCGAACGGCTGCGCGCGATATTCGATGAGGCAC
>JALYLP010000451.1 GCA_030774195.1 Actinomycetota bacterium
CCTCGTGCGCGGACTTTCGCTCATGCGTCCGCGCGGCATCGGAGGTCTTCGCCGCGCCTTCGTCGGCCGTGACGAAGAGATGGAGGTGCTCGAGCGAGCCTACGCGGAGATCGAGGACCGGCGGGAACCGCAACTCGTAACGATCCTCGGGGATGCGGGGGTCGGCAAGACAAGGATCGTGCGCGAATTCTGGGAACGGCTGGGCGACCGCTCGCCCGAGACGCTGCGGCGGACCGGAAGGTGTCTCTCCTACGGCCAAGGCATCACGTACTGGCCGCTCGCGGAGGTGCTGAAGGAGCATCTCGGGATCTTCGAGAGCGACCCGCCGGCGCTGGTGCTCGAGCGCCTCGGCTCGCGCGAGATCTTGGGTTTGACGCTCGGGCTCGATGTGGCACGCGGCCTGCACCCCCTCGCTGCGCGCGACCGCTTCCAGGACGCGTGGGTCGAGTTCCTCGAGGAGATCATCGCGGAGCGACCCTCCGTCGTGCTGATCGAGGACATCCACTGGGGCGAGGAGCAACTGCTCGATCTTCTGGAACGAGTCGTCCGTGACACGCGTGGACCCCTCCTTCTGATCGCGACCGCGCGGCCGGAGCTGCTCGAGCAGCGACCCGGTTGGGGCGCCCGTGTCCGTGCCACGACGCTGGAGCTTGAAGCGCTCTCCTCGGAGGACGCGGTCCGGATGCTCGACCAGCTCCTCGGCGGGACGCTGCCTGGCGGGCTCCGGGAGGTGGTCGTCCAACGCGCGGAGGGGAACCCGTTCTTCGTCGAGGAGCTCCTCGGGACGTTGATCGATCGGCAGTTGCTCGAACCGCAGAACGGCTCGTGGCGCTTGGCGGAGCTGCCTTCGGACTTCGCCGTTCCAGACACCGTGCAGGCGGTCGTCGCGGCACGGGTCGATCTGCTCGAGCCGGCCGAGAAGCAGGCGCTCCAGGCCGCGTCCGTGATCGGTCGGATCTTCTGGGCGGGACCCGTCTATGAGCTCGTCCAGGAGGCGGAGCCGGATCTGCGGGTCCTCGAGGAGCGCGACTTCATCCGGCGTCGACCTGGTTCTTCGATCGCGGGCGACCGCGAGTACGCGATCAAGCACGCGCTGACCCGTGAAGTCGCCTACGCGAGCTTGCCGAAGGCCAGACGAGCGAGGCTGCACGCCGCGTTCGCGCGATGGCTCGAGCGGATCGGCGAGGAGCGGGATGAGTATGCGCCCCTCCTTGCGCATCACTACGCCGAGGCTGTCCGACCGGACGACTCAGATCTGGCGTGGGCGGGCGAGGAGGGCGAGTTCGTTCTGCTGCGAGCCAAGGCGCTCGCGTGGCTCCGCCGTGCGGCCGAGCTCGCGATCGGACGCTTCGAGATCGACGACGGCCTCACGTTGCTCCACCAAGCTCTCGCCCTCGAGCCGGCCCTGGCTGAACAAGCTGCGCTCTGGCGAGAGGTCGGGCGCGCGAACGTGTTCAAGTTCGATGGGGAGGCTTTCTGGATCGCGATGCAGAAGTCGCTGGAGGGAAGCGACCGGGCTATCGCCGCGGACACGTACAGCCAACTCGCGTTCCACACGGCAACGCGCGCCGCGATGTGGAAGCGCCGACCGGATCGCGAGCTGATCGAAGGGTGGATCGAACGGGCGCTCGAGCTATCCGAGCCGGATTCGCCGGCACGGGCCAGAGCGTTGATCGCGCGCACCAACTTCGATCCCGAGAGATTCGGCGAGGCGGCCCAAGAGGCCGGCGAACTCGCCGACCGCCTGGACGACATGGAGCTGCGGTCATGGGCTTGGGACGCTCTCTCGAGGGCGGCCGAGGCCCGAGGTGAGTTCGGAGAGGCGTTCGGTTGGGCCAGACGCCTCTTTGGCATCGTGCCGGAACTGACCGATCCTGATCACATCGCGTTGATCTACCTGTTTGGCCTCAACGCTTGCATCGCGAGCGGCCGTTTCGAAGAGGCGCACCGGGTCTCGGAGTCTCACGACGGGGTGACGAGCAGCCTCACGCCGCATCATCGACTGCACGCCGTCGCGATGCTGATCAGCGTGGAACAAGCGGCTGGCCGCTGGGAGGCCGTCCGTGACCTCGTGCCGCGTGCGGAGACGGCTATCGCCGCCAGCATGGCGACTCCCTGCGCGCTCGGCGTGTGGTCGCTGCTCGCCTGTGCTCTCGCCAACGTCCAGCTTGGGAACGAGCAGGAAGCGCGGCGCCTCGAGCGCAACGCCGAAGACCTGGGGATGGAAGGGTACAGCTACGTGTTCGACCCGATGCACATCGAGATCGCGATCGCACGACGAGACCTGGCTGAGGTCGACCGGAAGCTCAGCGAATGGAGCCCCGGAGGCTTTAGGGATATCGATGGGCTCATCGCGCGGCTTGACGCGCTTATCGCCCTCGAGCGACGCGCGGAGATCGAAGAGGAGGCGCCGGCGATGTTGAAGCCGAACTCGTATCTCGAGCCGTTCGCCCTTCGGGCACTGGGTTACGCGCGTGGCGACGTCGGACTGATCCGGCAAGCGATCGAGAGGTTCGACGCTATGGGTCTGGACTGGCACACGGCCAAGACGAGAAGTCTCATGTCGCCAGGATGATCGCCGCCTTCTCGGCTCCGTTTCGACGACCTACGACTGGGACACGAACGGTTAAGTCGTCAGCTCATCGCCCCACTGGTGTGAGCCGTGCCATGCGACCCTTCTCGTGAAAGGCAACGTCGACTCGGTCTCCGGAGGCCCTCAAGACCTCGTCGACCCGTGCATACAGTTCAGCTTTCCGTGCGACCACGGCATCGTCTTCGGGTCGATCGTCGTACGCCCCGGCCTCTGCCATGAAGTCGCGAAGCTCGGCGACGGACGATCCATAGGTGAGGAAGTCGAACTCGCGGCCGCGATCCGTGACGAACATGCCGCGCTCGACGATCCGAGCGAGCGCGTCTTCCGCTTGCCGCAGGTCCTCCTCGTAGTCATAGCTCGGAGAGGACTCGGCGAACGAGACCCCGCCGCCCCTATGTACCTCGACGAGCGGCGCTTCGAGGACCGGATGGATGTCGATCAGGCTGCCATCGGGCCGAAGAAGCCGTTCGATCCCCTCAAGGGCATGAACCATGCCCTCGTGCTCCATTCAGCACAGGGACCAAGACAGGATCGCGATATCGAACGTCGAAGGCTCAGTGGCGGCGGCGAACTCTTGGAACGCGACGCGGTGGAACTCGACGCGTCCTCTCGATGTTTCCGAGAGGCTCTGCTTGGCCCGCTTGATCCCTTCCGCGAAGGAATCGATGGCCGTGACATGGGAGACGCTATCGGCGTAGCGCCGCGTTAGGCGGCCGTCGCCGCAGCCGATCTCCAACACGTCTCGCCCGCTGAGGTCCACCAGATCGAACAAGGCCCGGATCTCGTTCCCCTCAGGGTCTACTCGGACGGACATCTGATCCCCCAAAAAACGGAGCCTACACGCGGACTGCTGCGCGGTGTTGAAGTCGGGCCGCCGAAGTCTCCCTCCGACGGGCTCGAACACCGCTCCCTCACCCGAGCCGGACCACGGGCCTAACCCGGCTGACAGCCGGCTCATCAGACAGGATCCTAGACCTCAGTCCTCGATTTCCGCCAACGACCAACTGTGATCAGGCGGGGGCGGGCTCCCCACCCAGATCTCATCAGATGCGGATGTAGATGTTGTCGCCTCCCCCGGTGTGGCTGAAGTTGACGATTCCCGGAACGTTGAGCGTGACGCCTTCACCGCTCGGGGTGTTGTGACTCGAAGGCGCGATCGGTCCCACGATGCAGAAGACGGTCAGCATCCCGGGGAACTGCCCGATCGGCGTGTCCAACACCACCGCCATCTTCACGGCGCCACCACAGAAGTTGTCGTTGCCCGTATCGACGCCGAGCGCAGGGATGTAGCGGCACCCGTAGAAGCTGTAGCTGATGAGCGACGTGGCGGTCCACGTTCCGGCTCCCCGGACGTTGCCGTCGGCGTCGAAGTGCGTGAACTCCCCGGTCGCAGAGACGGACTTCGGGGACGCGTCGAACCATGCGCCCTCGTCGACCGTCACCGCGACGTGATCACCGTTGGCCGCCGTGCCGGTGTTCTCCTCCTCGGCGATCAGGAGGAACGTATCGGGACTGTGCGCGGCCTGAGCCGCATGCTACGAGCTCGGTCGCTTCCAGGACACCTGGCGTCTGGCCGAGGAATGCCGCGAGACATCTGCCAGCGACGACGTGGCCAACCAATTCTTCTGGCGTGGGACAGAGGCGAAGCTACTGGCGCGCGAGGGGCGGTTGCGGGAGGCGGAGGCGAGATCATCGACGCCGTCGATTGGGTGCTGCGAACCGACGCGCTCGCGCTCCACGTGCGCGTCTTTTCCGACAGTGATGGACCATGCCGAGCGATCGGGCTTGGACATCGGCTTGTCGAGGTAAGGGGTTGCGCTCGACTCGCGGAAGGCGTGGCATGAGAGATCGAGAGCCGCGGCCAGTCTGTTCGTGACCGGTGCCTCGGCTTGACGGCGCCGAACGGCTTGAAATAGGGTTGCTTGTTTAGTAGACCGCGCTTCCACCCGGACGTCGAGGGATCTGCATGCGGAACCCACTCAGGTCCAACGGGTACCGAAGAGAAGCCTGGTGAACGCGGTCGTCTTGGTCCTCGTCGTCGTGCAACTCCTGCTGCTGATCGTCCTCGTCGGCGTCGTGTACCAGCTCTTCCAGCAGCAGGGTCGGCTGCTCCTGCAGATCGAGTCGCTAGAACAGATGATTCCGGAAGCACTGGAGGCGGGCGCCACCCCCGCGCCCCCGCGCGGTATCCCTGTGGCGGCCCCCATCCCGCCGTTCGAACTCCCCGACGTCGACGATGCCGTGATCCGGCTCGAGGACTTCGAAGGACGCCGCATGCTCCTCGTGAACTGGTCGACCACGTGCGGGTTCTGCGAGGCGATCGTTGAGGATCTCGCGAAGCTCCAGCCCCGGTTGGAGAAACGAGGTGTAGATGTGGTCCTCGTGAGTCGTGGCGATCCGGAGGAGAACCGCCGCATGGTGGAAGGCCACGGGCTCCGGGCGAGGATCCTCCTACAGCCGGGAGAGATCGGCATGATCGACGCGTTCGCGCGCACCGGCACGCCCGCCGCCTACCTCGTAGACGAACACGGGCGAGTTGCGAAGCCGATGGCGCTCGGGGCGGATCAGGTCCCCGAGCTCGCCCGCGAGGCCGCCGGCCGGCAGCTCGGGCTCGCGACCGAGCGGCCCCTCTCGGAGAGCAGGCTCATGCGCGACGGACTCCCCCCCGGCTCGCCGGCCCCTGCCTTCGAGCTCCCGTCGGTCTTGGGGGACAAGGTTTCGCTCGAGCAGCTCCGTGGATCCGAAGCGCTCCTCGTCTTCAGCGATCCCGAGTGCGGCCCGTGCGAGGGGCTCGCCGCCGACCTCGCGCGCTGGCACCGGGACCAGGCTGATGACGCCCCGCCGGTGGTCATGATCAGTCGAGGCGACCGAGAGGTGAACCGCCGCAAGGTGGAGGAGTACGGGATCGGGTTCCCTGTTGCGATCCAACCCGCGTGGAAGGTCTCGAAGGCGTACGGGATCTTCTCGACACCGGTCGGGTTCCTGATCGACGCGAACGGTGTGATCCTCAGAGAGGTCGCCCGCGGGCCCGAGGCCGTGATGGCCCTCGCGGACGACGCGATGCGACACAGGAAGGAGGCCGCCACCAGGTAGTTCGACCCTCCGATCGCCACCCTGACGGATCGAAGGGAAGCAACATCGTTGAAAGGGGCGCGTCGATGTACGACGGCCGATTCGACGAACTCACGAAGCAGGTCGGCCAGCAGCCGTTGTCGCGAAGGAAGGCTCTGAAAGCCTTCATCGTCGGCGGTGCGACGGGTGCGGTCGCCTTGCTGCAAGCCCCCTCAGCAGAGGCCTTGACCCCCGGCAGATGCCGCAAGGTGAAGGCGATCTGCCGCCAGGACTACGAGTGCTGCAGCTTCTTCTGCGACCCAGGGACGGGCCGGTGCGCTTGTCCTCCGGGGAGCAACTTCTGCTCCTTGCACAAGAGCGGGCAGTGCGTACGCTGTCAAGGCGGCGGGATCTTCGACCCCGCGACGTGCACATGTTCGTGTCCCGAGGGGAAGGTCCAGTGCGGCCCCAACGTCTGCTGTGACGACAACGCAGTAGCAAGCGACTGCTGCCCGGGTGGGTACTGCAACTACAAGTACTCCTACAACGGGCAGTACTACTACTACTGCTCCTGAGCATCGAGGCGGGGTGAGGCCGGTCCGGGACCGGCCTTCACC
>JALYLP010000452.1 GCA_030774195.1 Actinomycetota bacterium
GCCGACGACTACCTCACCAAACCCTTCTCCTTCCAAGAGCTCATCGCTCGCATGCGAGCAGTGATGAGGCGCGGAGTCATCGAGCGGCCCGCGGAGCTCGCGGTCGGGGACCTCCATCTGGATCCCGCGACGCATGAGGTGTGGCGCGGACAGCAGCGGCTCGATCTGACGGCGAAGGAGTTCGCGCTCCTCGAGTACCTGATGGGTCACGCGAATGAGGTGATCACTCGCACGAACCTGATCGAGCACGTATGGGACTTCGCTTTCGCGGGCGATTCGAACGTCGTCGACGTCCACGTGCGGAACCTACGAGAAAAGGTCGACCGCCCGTTCGAACGCGCGTCGCTCGAAACGGTGCGCGGCGTGGGATATCGCCTTCACGATGATGGCATCGATGCGTCTCCCGATTAGGGTCCGGCTCACGGTCGCATTCGTGGCCGGCATGGCGCTCGTCCTCGTTGCCGTCGGTGTGTTCGTCTACGTGCGGATGGGCGCCGCCCTCCTCGAGACGAACGACGCCGGCTTACGATCGCGCGCCGAGGTCCTCGTGGCGAACGTCCGCGCCAGCGGACCGCAGCTCCCGGGCATCGGCGCCTCGCTGATCGAGAGCGACGAGGCGTTCGCACAGATCGCCGACGCATCAGGGCGTATCACGCAATCGAGTCCGATCGTCGCCGCCTCCCCTTTGCTGTCGCCGGGGACGATCACGTCGCTGAAGGGAACCGCGTTCTTCGACCGCCGCATCCCGGGGATCGACAACGTGACGAGGATCCTCGCGGTCCCGGTCGGAGCGGGAGACGGGCGAGCTGTGGTGATGGTCGGCGGTTCGCTGCAAGACCGGAGGGATCACCTCCTCCAGCTCGCGGCGACCCTCGCGGTCGGAGGTCCGATCGCGCTCCTCGTGATCTCGTGGGGCGGCTGGCTCCTCGCCGGGGCCGCCCTTCGCCCCATGGAGCGCATGCGCCGCCAGGCTGCCGCCATATCCACCTCGGATCCGGGGCGCCGACTCCCGGTCCCCGGCCGAGACGACGAGGTCGCTCGGCTGGGCGTCACCTTGAACGAGATGCTCGACCGGATCCAGGGGTCATTCGACCGCGAGAGACGACTGCTCAACAACGCCGCCCACGAGCTGCGTACGCCACTCGCCATCTTGAAGGGCGAGATCGACCTCGCGCGGGAAAGAGAACGCTCCGCGGTTGAGCTGACGGCGACGCTCGAGAGCGTCTCAGAGGAAACCGACCACATCGTGGCGTTAGCGAAGGATCTCCTCGTGCTCGCCAGGATGAACGGCGGTGCCCCCGCGCTTGTCCTCGTCGAGACCTCCCTCTCGGATCTGGTCGGACGGTCGAGCGACCGTCACCGTGCGAGGGCCGTCGCCCGCGGGGTCCAACTGGACGTCGAGGCGTGTTCGATCACAGCGTCGGTAGACCCCGTACGCCTGCGTCAGGCCATCGACAACCTCATCGACAATGCCCTGCGTTACGCTCCGAGGGACGGCCACGTGCGCGTCGTCGCCGATCGGACCGATGGCGCGATCCGGATCGTGGTCGAGGACTCCGGACGTGGACTACCGGATGAGTTCCTCGCACGCGCTTTCGAGCCGTTCGCCAGGGTCCGCTCGCAGGCGGAGGACGAGGGGGCCGGCCTCGGACTCGCGATCGTTCGAGCCATCGCGGAGGGCCACGGAGGGTCCGCGATCGCGGAGAACCGGCCCGAAGGCGGGGCGAGGATCACCCTCATGCTTCCGATCGCATCGCCCGCGTGACCTGACCTCTAGAGCGGCGCTGGAGGAGGTCGCATGGCCGGGCGCTGAGTGGGTAGGGTCCCCGAATGCGCTTTCGCAAGCGAGCACGGCTCGATCCTTCCCAGCTCCAAGACCGCCGCGGGAGCTCGTTCGGGGGGTTGTCAGCCGGTCGCGGCATCGCCGTGGGCGGCGGGGGCCTCGGAATCGTCGGAATCATCATCGTTATCTTGCTGAACGCTTTCGGGGGCTCGGGGGCCAGCCCGTCCGCCACCGGCCCAACGGCGACCGGCTCGGACCTCGCCCAGTGCCAGACGGGAGTGGACGCACAGAACAGCGAGGATTGCCGGATCGTCGGCTTCGTCAACAGCATCCAGGACTACTGGACC
>JALYLP010000453.1 GCA_030774195.1 Actinomycetota bacterium
TTCAGGTCGGCGAGGTTGCCGAAGATCGTCGGGGATACCCCTCCCGTGAGGGCGCTGGCCGTTGCCGGCCCTCCGGCAAGGAACATGGCGACGAGTAGCACGACGGATGCGACGAACACGGATGCGAACCGAATCCGTCGCGATGTGACGCTTCGACTCATGTGCTTCTCCTTCCGATCGGTGCGGTCATGGACCCGGCAGCCGTCGGCTTCAGGAGGCGGCTCGAATCCCCCTTCCCTGCCCCCCTCGTGGTCGTTGCCGCCAAAGCTCCGATCGGCGCGGACGCCCGGCAAGGACGTCATCGGTCGAGCCCGCATCGACTCGTCCGGTCGCTGTACGGCGGCTGCCTAGCCCACTTCGTTGCGTTTGCATGGGTCTCCTCCGGACGGATTCCCTCCCCATGCAACACCTATAGGTCTAGCGAACCACCGACCGCGCGTCAAACCCGCTGGTCATCTATCACCGAGACGTCGGCGGGGAACGCCACAGGGACACGAAGGCGTCCCCGTAACGGGGGCGCCTTCGTTGCCGTGCCACCTCGCGGGTGGCGCCGCGGAGACGTTCAGTCTTCGGTGGCGACCTTCCCTCCGAGCATGCGCTCCGCCTCCTCGCGCGTGATGCCGACGAGCGCGGGCTCGCCGCTCTCGGAGGCCGCTGCCTCGGCGATCTCGCGCTGACGCTGGAGCCAGTACTCGGGGATGGCCTCGGGCTTGATCCGTACCTGGATGTTGCGGTAGCGATGCATGCCCGTGCCCGCCGGGATCAACTTCCCGATGATCACGTTCTCCTTCAGCCCGAGCAGCGGATCTGACTTGCCCTGGATCGCTGCATCGGTCAGCACCCTCGTGGTCTCCTGGAACGAGGCCGCCGACAACCACGAGTCCGTGGCGAGCGAGGCCTTCGTGATCCCCAGCAAAACCGGGCGGGCCGACGCGGGGATGCCGCCGTTCTCGACGACTTCCGCGTTGCGATCCTCGAACAACCGCCGGTTGATCAGATCGCCTGGGAGGAAGTCCGTGTCGCCCGGCTCGATGATGGACACCTTCCGGAGCATCTGCCGCGCGATCAGCTCGATGTGCTTGTCGTGGATGGTCACGCCCTGCGAGCGGTACACCTGCTGCACCTCGTCGACGAGGTGCTGTTGGAGGGCGAGGACCCCCTTGACGCGCAGGATCTCGTGCGGGTTGACCGACCCCTCGGTCAGCTGCTGGCCGACCTCGACGCGATCCCCCGTGACGACGGTCAACCGAGCCCGGAACGACACCGGGTACTCCACCATGTCGCCGTCCTCGGAGGTGACCCGGATCCGCCGGATGTGCTTCTCGTCGTCGTCGTCGATCTGCACCTCACCGGCGAGCTCCGTGATCTGCGCTTCGCCCTTGGGCTTGCGCGCCTCGAACAGCTCCTGAACGCGGGGCAGGCCGTGGGTGATGTCCTCACCCGCGACGCCGCCGGTGTGGAACGTCCGCATGGTGAGCTGGGTGCCCGGCTCGCCGATCGACTGGGCGGCGATGATGCCCACGGCTTCGCCGATGTCCACCAGCCGGCCGGCAGCGAGAGAGCGTCCGTAGCATGCGGCGCACACCCCGACCTCCGCCTCGCATGAGTTGACCGAGCGAACTCGGACCTGCAGGACGCCGGAGTCGACGACGACCTGGGCCGTCTCGTCGGTGAGCTCTTCGCCCGCCTTCGCGACCTTCTTCCCGTCGACCTTGACGTCCTCGGCCAAGACGCGGCCGAACAGCGACGTGTCGACGTGAGCGTGCTTCGTGATCGTGCCGTCGGGTCGACGGATGTTCACGATCGCGGGGATGGAGCGATCGGTCCCACAGTCATCCTCGCGAACGATCACCTCCTGAGCGACGTCCACCAACCGGCGGGTCAGGTAGCCGGAGTCGGCCGTCCGGAGCGCCGTGTCGGCCAGACCCTTGCGGGCCCCGTGCGTCGAGATGAAGTACTCCAGCACGGACAGACCTTCACGGAAGTTGGACTTGATGGGCCTGGGGATGATCTCGCCCTTCGGGTTGGCCACGAGACCACGCATCCCGGCGAGCTGCCGGATCTGCATGATGTTCCCCCGTGCACCCGAGTTGGCCATCATGTAGATGGGGTTCGTCGGGGTGAACTGGGCCTCCATGGCCTCCTTGACCTCGTCCGTCGCCTGCGTCCAGATCTCGATCAGCTCCTGGCGGCGCTCATCGTCGGTGATGATGCCGCGGCGGTACTGCTGCTCGACCTTCTGGGCGCGCTTCTCGTGACCGTCCAGGATGGCGGCCTTCGTCGGCGGCGTCGTGACGTCCTCGATCCCGATCGTCACGCCCGCGCGGGTCGCGTAGTGGAACCCGAGGTTCTTCAGGTCGTCGAGGACCTGCTCCACCTGCGCCCGGTCGTAGCGGTGGACGACCTCGTCCACGAGGCGAGCGACGTCGCCCTTCAGCACGGGCTGGTTACGGAATTCGAAATCATCGGGGAACGCGGCGTTGAGCATCGCGCGCCCGATCGTGGTC
>JALYLP010000454.1 GCA_030774195.1 Actinomycetota bacterium
ATCCTGACGTCCAGGGGATGCGTCGCTTCGCCGAGGCCATTGCCGCGGAGACGCGCGTGGAAGCGACGGCGATCCAGACGGTGGGCAGCAAGGGCTACGACGGCTTCGCGTTCGCGATCGTCGTGCGCCTCGGTCACCCCCAGACTTGATCGAAGAGCTCTTGATCCTCGGGAACGACCCAGCACTCAGCGATCTTGCCGTCTCGGAACCGGTAGAGACCGTGTGCACGCCACTCGTAGAGCCTGCTCCTACGAGCCGCCCTTCCCGACGCGATGACGAGGCCGAAGAGGTCGTCGGCAAGCACGTGTTCGACGGCGATCTCGAACGTCTCGTCGGCGAGCGATCGGCGGCGCCGGACGTAGTCCATGACCTCTATCTGGCCTCGGTAGACGCCCGAGATCGCGCTTGTTCCCGGGGACGTGCCAGACGACGTCGTCTGTGAAGGTCTCGGCGAGCGCAGCGTCGTCACGCCGGGCTCGTGCCCCGTACTCGCGGAGCAACTCTTCGTTCGGGTGCGGCGCCTTCATGCGTCTGTCTGGTCGGAAATCTTGATCGTGATCACCAGTGGAACCTCACCTCGTCATCCTCGCGTTCCGATCGAAGCCAAAATCGTTCTAGTCCGAAGCCCGTCTGGCCGATCAGCGTTTCGTTCTCCTCCCGCTCGCTCGATGTGCAGAACGTCGGGCTGCCAGGCGAGCAGCCGACGCACCAGCGCGGGGTCGAATGTCCAGCTCGTCCTCGTGCATCTTCCGGGTCGACATGTCGCTCGTCCCTAGAACCTGGGCAGAATCTGACGCAGGTACTCTCCGCGGTTGAGGGCGTCACGGTCTCTCCGAGGGCGGCTCGGTGCCTCTCCTCGGGTGGGTTGATAGTGGTGGAACGAGGACTCGAGTACCCCTTCGCCCCGGGTGAGCCGCGGAAGCAGCCGCTGCAACTCGCGCATCTTCACGGCTGAGATGTCACCCACGAGCAGCAGGGACGATCCTCGCGACTTGATCTCGCGGGGAGCCGCTGTCAACCGAGACAGCGCATCCAACACGGAGCGGACCGTATCCGATGGAAGCTCCAGCTCGAACCGTCTGACGGGTTCGCACACGATGGTGCCTGCTTCCCTCAGGGCGCTCATCACGACGAGGGGTGTCAGATACCGGAAATCTCGACGACCGGTTCCGGGTGACTGGTAACCGGATTGCGTCAGCGTGACGACGCAGTCGATCACCTCCCATCCTCGGAGCCCCGCGCGCAGAGTGTCTCGGACCGTGTCCTCCATGGCCGCGTGGAACGCCTCCACTGACCGGTAGACAAATAGCGGGATGGTCTCGAGCGGCGCCTCCAGTCGGAACTCGATCCCGGAACCCGGCTCCCCTGGCTCGATGCGAAGCCCGACCGTCGCGAGGAAGGGGTTACGGTCTCCGATCGCCTCGCTCGCCTCGCCGACGCCAACCGGGCGCTCGACGCAGATCACGGTCGTCTCGCGAAAGACGACATCGATGCCGTAGTCGGCAGCAAGGGTCGCCTGGATGACCTCCTTCTGGACTTCTCCGTAGAGCGAGACCGAGAGCTCGCGTCGAACATCGTCCTGTCGCAGGTTGATCAGCGGGTCCTGTTCCGCGAGCTGGGTCAGAGCGACATGCAGGGCGCCGCTTTCGGATGCCCGTTCCGGCACCACGACCGCCTCCAACGTTGGCGGGTCGAAGTGGTGCTCCACGCTTCTCCGGGGAAGCCCGAGCTCGTCACCGATCCGCGCGCTGCTCAAGCCCCAGGCCATCGCGACCTCGCCAGCGCTGACGGAGGTTCGCTGGACGACGCCGCCGTGCTCGAACACCCCGATCCGCGTGATCTTGTGGTCGTCGTGCCGGATGCGCACCTTGTCTCGCGTTCTCAACGAGCCCGAGAACAGGCGGAGGTACGCAATCTTCTCGGCGGCCGATCCGCGCTCGATCTTGAACACCGTAGCCGAGAGCTGGCCATCGACGTCGCCCTCGGCCGACGGCAGCAGCTCCGAGATCCCGGCCATCAGCGCGTCGACCCCCGCCCCCGTGATCGCGGAGCCGAAGAACACAGGATGGACCTCCGAGCGAGAGGTCTGCTCGGCGAGGACGTGCTTGAGTCGGTCGCTCGGCACGGAGAG
>JALYLP010000455.1 GCA_030774195.1 Actinomycetota bacterium
GTCCAGCACGCTGGACCGCTCGCACCGATCGCGCCTACGATCGGCGCATGTCGCGGGGAGACCGGGTCGAGGTTGCGGTCGACATCGGTACTGGCGTGCAGACCTACGAGATCGAGGCGACCCGTGCGGGCAGGCGCGTCGAGGTCTCGACCGGTCGCGGCGTGATCGAGGTCTCGGAGGTCACCCGCAGCGGCACGGTCGTCCGGACGGCGCGATTCATGACCGCCCGCGTGGTCGCGCTGGTTGAGCACCCCGTGGACGGTGAAGCCTCGGACGTCCAACCGCGCCGCCGCCGGCGACCCGCGATCGAAGGTCAGGGTTCGTTGACCTGACCCGGCTGCGCCCGGCCTACTGAGGGCGTCGGGCCTCGGCTTGTTCGGCCAACCGGAAGCGTTCGGCGGCCAGGTCTTGATCGCCGCGCTTCTCCGACACCCGCGCGAGCGCGCGCCAGGTCCAGCTGGCCAGCTGCCGCTCGCCGAGTTCTTCGGAGAGCTTGATCGCGCGCCCCAGATCTTCCTCCGCTTCGTCCAGCAGGCCCATCTCGCGCTTCGTGATGCCGCGTTCCGCCATGGCGTCCGCGAGCTCCCACCGGGCGCCGAGGTCGCCGAAGATACCGACGGACACATCGAGCTGGTGGATGGCGTCGTCGAACCTGCCCACGTCGGCGTCCACGCGAGCGCGCTGCGTGGTGGTGACGGCGACGCTGAATTGATCGCCGATCCGATCGGCCAGCTCCTGAGCTTCCTGGATGAGACGCAGCGCCTCGGCCTCGTCGCCCATCTGGGAGTGGTTGATGGACAACGACGTGAGGGCCCGCACCTCGGCCCAGCGGTCCTCGCCGTCACGAGCGATCTGGAGTGCGCGGCGCCAGATCGGCTCCGCATCCTCGAACCGGTCACGCGTCCACGGCACCCACCCGGAGAAGAGCAACGAACGAGCGATCGCCCACGGCTCGCCCAGTCGCTCGGCGGCCTCGACCGACCGCGCGAGGAGCTGTTCGCTCGCCTCGAGGTCGGCGTCGACGTTGATGGCGAGGTCCCCGCGGAACCGGAGCGCCAACGCGAGCGTCCAGTCGTCGTCGAGCGCCGTGCCGAGCTGGATCGCTCGCTCGAGCGCCTCGATGGAGGCGGGGTATTCGGCGAGCCAGTAGCGAGCCTCCCCGATCCCGGCGAGCGCGCGCGCCTCACGCACACCCCACGCGTCCTCGGGTCCGGCCAACGCGAGGACGCGACCGTAGAAGTCGATCGCGGAGCGACTCTCCATCCGCCGCCGTGTCCGATCGCCTGCCGCGAGTAACGCGTCGGCAGCTGCTTCCGGGGCCCGCCGGTCCTGCGGGTCGAGGTCGAGCGACGCGTGCGCCGCGGCTTCGAGGTGATCCGCCGCCCACGTGATGGCGCCCTGCGCCTGCAGTCGCTCCGCGATCACGGTGTGGAGGCGGAGCCGTTCGCGTTTCGGCAGGCTCGCGTACGCGACATCGCGCAGGACCTCGTGCCGGAACCGCCAGTGTGGTGAGGATCCGGTGATCTCCTCGCGCACGATGATCTCGGCGTCGATCAGGTCCTGTAGCTGGTCCTCGCCCGCGTTCGCGACGGTGGAGACCTCCTCCAGATCGAAGTCGTAGCGGTACACCGAGAGCCGCCGTGCGAGGTCGCGATGTTCAGGCGCCAGCCCGTCGAGTCGCGAGGCGACCATCGCCTGGACGGTCGGAGGGATGAGGAGCTCACCGTCGCTGGTCGGCCGGTCGCGGAGCACCATGCCGGTGGACTCCACGATGAAGAACGGGTTGCCGCCCGCCCGCCCGGTGATGGCGGTCGCTTGATCCTCGCGGAGCCGTCCACCACCAGCCTTGAGAACGAGCTCGGTCGCCTCCTCGTCCGACAGTGGCTCCAGCCGCATGCAGACCTGGTTGACGGCGCCGGTCCCCCAGGTGGGTCGCTCCTCCAACAGGTCCGTCCGGGTGGCGACGACGACGAGCACCCTTCCCGGGCCGTGCCGCCCGCGCGCTGCGACGCGTTCGATCAGATCGAGCATCTGGGGGCGGAACGTCTGCGCGTCTTCGAAGAGCAGGGTGACCGGTCGTTCGCTGGCGAGCCCCTCGATGAGGGTGAGGAAGCCCGACCGGACGTCGTGCACGAACGCGGATTCGTCACGCCGAGGTTCGTTGAGTCCCAGCAAGGCCTGGAGGCGGTCCACCGTGCGCGAGTCCGGCCCGGGCGGACACACGCGCTCGACGAGCTGACGCAGACGCTGCACGGCGACGTCGACCGGGTCGTCATCCTCGATCCCGGCGACCTCGCGCACGATGGATGCGGCGGGGGCGAACGTCGCGCTGTCCGCGCCGAGGTGGCTACGCCCAACGAGCACCGTGCCCTCGGGGTCCAAGCCCGCGAGGAACTCCGCCGCGAGCCTCGACTTGCCGATCCCCGGCTCGCCGACCACGGTGAAAAGGAGCGGTCGCGACGTGCTGATCACGCGCGAGAACGAACGACGGAGCATCGCGAGCTCGTCGGCGCGCCCGACGAACGGGATCGTTCGGCGGGCGGATCGCGTGCTTAGACCGTCGACACAGAAC
>JALYLP010000456.1 GCA_030774195.1 Actinomycetota bacterium
GGCCTCCGGACACCCGGTGGAGGTCGCGACGAGCACCGGCCTTCCCAACCTCAAGGTCGCGATGTGGATCTTCCTCGCCTCGGAGTGCCTGTTGTTCGGCGCGTTGATCTCTACCTACGTCCTGTACCGGGGGCGGAGCCTCGTCGGGCCGTACCCCTCCGACGTGTTCGACATCCCGTACACGTCGGTGAGCTCCTTCGTGTTGCTGGCCAGCAGCCTCACGATGGTGCTGGCGCTCTCTGCGATCCAGCGCGGGGATCACGGGAAGCTCCGCGTCTGGCTCCTCGCGACGGCGATGCTCGGGATGACCTTCATCGGCGGGCAGGTCTACGAGTTTACGAGCTTCGTGCGGGAGGGCCTCACGCTCAAGACGAACCTGTTCGGGACCACGTTCTTCGTCCTGACCGGGTTCCACGGCGTGCACGTCACGATCGGGATCCTGATGCTGCTGTCGCTCGTCGGTCTGTCGCTCGCCGGGCGGCTCCCGCAGGACCGCGCGATGACGGTCGAGCTCATCGGCCTCTACTGGCACTTCGTCGACATCGTCTGGATCATCATCTTCACGGTCGTGTATCTCATCCCGACCGGTCATCCCGGGAGGTGAGCGAGCGCATGTCGGACGTCGAAGCCGCGCACCCGACGACCCCGGTGTCGCAGGACGCGCCCGATCCGGCCGTCCGGTCGACCATCGCGCGGCGGAGCCACGAGCGCCATCCCAGCCCGCAGGAGTACGTGCGCATCGCGCTCATCCTCGGGGCCATCACGGGGGGCGAGGTCGCCGTCTACTACATGCACTCCCTCCGCTCGATCCTGATCCCGCTCCTGCTCACGTTCGCGGCGATCAAGTTCACGCTGGTCGTGATGTGGTTCATGCACCTGAAGTTCGACAACCGGCTTTACGCTCGCTTCTTCCTCTCCGGCCTCCTGTTCGCGCTGAGCATCTACGCGATCGTGCTGCTCACGTTCCGGGTCTTCGCGAACTGAAGCGGACGGATGCGACTCCCTCCATGGCAGGCGCACCCCACCGTCTGGTTCGTGATGATCCTGGTGCAGGGCACCTACCTCCTCGCGATCCGCGACCGGAACCGGCGGAACGCCGAGGTCGCCGCCGGCCGTGGGGGGGAACAAGGAGGCTCAGCGCGTGTGGAGCCCGCCGCGACCCGGCGCCAGATCACGCTGTTCTCGATCGGCGTCGCGGTGCTCTGGATCGGCGCTGGGTGGCCGATCCACGACCTCGCGGAGCGCTACCTCTACAGCATCCATATGGTGCAGCACATCTTGTTCTCCCTCGTGGCTCCGCCGCTCCTGATCGCCGGGATGCCCGTGTGGATGCTCCGCAAGATCCTCGCTCCGCGGCCGGTAGCTGCCGTCGCCCGGGTAGTCACGCGTCCGATCGTCGCCCTCGTGATCTTCAACGGCATCCTGCTCTTGACGCACTGGCCTGCCGTCGTGGACCTGTCGGTGCGCTCGGAGCTCTTCCACTTCGGCGCCCACACGCTGCTGGTCGGCTCCGCGCTCCTGATGTGGTGGCCGGTGATGTCTCCGCTCCCGGAGCTGCCGGCGCTCCCAGCTCCCGCGCAGATGCTGTATCTGTTCATCCAGTCGCTTGCGCCGACGATCCCCGCGTCGTTCCTGACGTTCGGAACGAAGCCCCTCTATCCGATCTACGCGACGTTCCCGAGGATCTGGGGCATCTCTGCGCTCACCGACCAGCTGATCGCGGGTCTGATCATGAAGATCGTCGGCAGCGCCATCCTCTGGGGCGTGATCACGACCATATTCTTCCGCTGGCACGCTCGCGAGGAGCGGGACGGGCTCGACGCGCTCCAGTGGCGCGACGTGGAGCGTGACGTGCGCGCGGGGCTGAACTCCCGATGAGGAAGGCGACCCGGGACCGGCTCGTCCTGCCGCTGCTCATCCCGCTCGGGGCCCTGGTCGTGATCGCGATCCCGGTTTTCGGGTTCTCGCGCATCCTGCTGTCGGTCTCGGCCCACGGCGCGACGATCACCGCGCTCGCGGTCGCCGTGGGCATCATGCTGGTCGCCGCGCGGCTCTCCTCGCTCCCGCGGATCCGGGCAGCCACGTTGGTCGGGATGCTCGGCGGCGTGGCGGGCATCGCGATGATCGCGGGAGGCGTCGCGCTCGCGACGATCGGGAGCGGCGCGGCGGAGGGTCCCAAGGGCCCGGGCGGTCCGCCTCCGAAGAC
>JALYLP010000457.1 GCA_030774195.1 Actinomycetota bacterium
GCGACCGCCAGGTGATGGGTCGGAAGCATCATCCGGTCGGGACATCCGTCCCTGTCAGTTGATCCGGATCCGCCCCTAGGCTTCGGGGGTCGGCGCGTTGATCAAGGTCTCCATCTCGGACCTCGTCATCCCTTGCCACGACGCGAGGAGGTGGACGGTGATATCTCGGGCGCGGTCCATGGGCTCTCGGGATCGCTCCACGACGATGGCCGTCAGGGCCCCCATCGTCAGGAGCCGAAGCCGGAGCCCGATCTCCCGCGGGCTCTGAAAGCCGCACGCCGTCGCGGTCCGAGTGAAGAATCCATCGACCTCATACACGAAGGCATCGACCTCGAGACGGGCGACGTGGGACGGTTCGTCGATCTCCGCCAGGGTTTTGAGGTAGGGGCAGCCGAGGAACGCTTTCCGCTCGGCCCAATCGCCCAACCGGTCCCAGAACTCTACGAGGGCGCGCGCCGGGGGCGTGCCGTCCTCGCCGAGTCCCTTCGTCACGACGTCGATCCAGCGAGCTTGCGGGCTTCGCAGCCAGGCGACGATCAGCTCATCCTTGGACCGGAAGTGCCGGTAGAACGTAGACTTCGCCACGCTGGATCGTTCGATCAGGGTATCGACACCGGTCGCGTGGATGCCCTTGCTGAAGAAGAGATCCGCGGCAGCGCCGACGATCCGGTCGCGTGTCTGACCGGCCGCCCCTTCTTCCTTCGGGATCGGTGACTTGCTCATCACTGGATGCTATCGGTCCGACCGTTCCGTCCTGAACCGTATCCAGTCTGGAACAGACAGGTCTGTTCTATACTCCAAGCCGTGGAGCTCCGACAACTGCGATACGCCGTCGCCGTCGCCGACGCCGGCCACTTCGGTCGAGCAGCGCAACGATTGCGGATCGCTCAATCTGGTCTCTCGCAACAGATCAAGGCACTCGAGCGACTTCTGGGAACAGCGTTGTTCGTTCGTGACACGCGTCATGTCGCGTTGACGCCGGCCGGTCGCGTCTTCATGGAGCACGCACGCGTGGTGCTCGAGCTCGCCGATCGGGCGGAGCAGAGCGTTCGACTGATCGAGAAGGGCAAGACAGGGTTGATCAAGGTCGCGACGAATGCGGCAGGCCTTTCGCCGGCGATGTCCGAGCTCCTCAACCGGTATCGAGAGCGATACCCACACGTCGAGGTCGAACTGCATCCGGGATTCGGCCCCCAGAACCTGGAGGCGTTGGAGCTCCGTCGCGTGGATCTAGCTGTGGTGACCCTTCCAACCGAGTCAGCCGAGCCCTTCAACTACCTGCGTCTGGGATGGATCGAGATCCTTGCGATCGTCCCGGAGGCTCACCGATTGGCGTCCTTCGATCGGATCCCCCGGGACGAATTGGTCCACGTCCCATTCCTGACGCTCCCGAGGAGTGTCAATCCACGGGTGGTCGATCACATGCACGATGTCGTTTTCGAGGGCCGCGAACCGCTGGCGCTCGTCGAAGCGATTGATATGGCGGCGACCGCGCGCATATCGAAGGTCGCGGAGGACGCGAAGTTGATCGGCTTCGGGTTCGGATCCGAATCACAGCTGGAGACTTCGGGCGTCGTGTTCCGCTCGTTCGAAGAACCGTTGCCACGCATCGAGCACGGGATCGCCTGGTTCGATACGCACGCCTCTTCCTACGTGGACAGCTTCGTCGGCGTCGCCCGCGAGCTCCTCGGGTGAGGCGCGGATCGATAGGCCGAGCTTCTGGGTCCATCGGGAACAGGTATTGAGCGAGAGAACATCCCGTCCGTAGGTTCTGGGGATTGCGTCCATCGCGCACGAGGGGCTCCTTCCATCGTCACGAACCGAACTGACCGCGAAGGCGGGGAACCGGAGACGAGGTTCAGGACCCTCGTCGAACAGATCCCCGCCATCGTCTATATCTGGAGCGTCAAGGGCAGCCTCGACGAGGTCGTCGAAGAGTTCGTGAGCCCCCAGATCGAAGAGGTCCTTGGCTTTCGGGCCGAAGAATGGATGGCGAACCCGAAGCTGTGGATCGATGCCGTGCACCCCGATGATCGAGAAGAAGTGATCGGCGAAACGACTCGATCGTTCGAAGCCGGCGAGCCCTTCAAGATGGAGTACCGAGTGCTGGCGAAGGACGGCCGAGTCGTGTGGCTTCACGACGTTGCTTCCGTGGTCTCGCGCGACGATCAGGGGAGAGCTACTCGATATCAGGGTGTTCAGTTGGACATCACGGCCCGCAAGGAGGCCGAACACGCACAGCGCCAGGTCGTCGAGGAGCTCCAGCGTCTCGATCATCAACGCAGACAGCTACTGATCCGATCGACGAGGACGCAAGAAGAGGAGCGGCGACGGATCGCCGATGACATACACGACGACACCATGCAGCGGTTGCTAGCGATCCCGATGTGGTTGGAAGCGGCGGCGAACGATCACCCCGAGATCCAGGCCGAGGAGCGATTCATCAAGCTCCGAGGAGTGGTCTCGGACGCGATCGCGCGTCTTCGACACATGGTGTTCGAGCTGCACCCTCGCATCCTGGACGAGGAGGGTCTCGTCGCGGCGATCCGTGCCTATCTGGACGGGTGGACGAAGCTGGGCGCGTCCTCTACCTTCGAGATCACGAACGGACTCTCGAGGGAACCTCCGCGGGTGACCCGCCTGCTCCTCTATCGCATCGTCCAGGAAGCGCTCACCAACGCGCGCCGACATTCGGAAGCCTCGCTCGTCGCCGTGTCGCTCAAGCACCAGGCTCGCGGGTTCGACGTCGTCGTCGAGGATGACGGGATCGGTTTCGACGTCCAGGCCGCCCGGGCATCCGCGGATGGTCGTCGCGGGCTCTCATCTATGGCGGAGCGCGCGGAAGTCGCGGGTGGCTGGTGCCGGGTGGAGAGCCGTCCGGGCCGAACCACGGTCGAGGTGTGGGTACCCGAACGCGTGCCCGAAGATGCCCCGCGGTGGCCCCGACGAGGGGCCGGTCCCGTGGACACCGGGGTCGGGGGAGCCGAAGGAAGCGTCGACCGGATGCTCGCGTCTCGCGGGCTCTCGGCCCGCGAGATCGAGGTCGCTCGGCTGCTCGCGCTCGGACACACGAACGCCGAGATCGCGGCCACGTTGTATCTGTCGGTTCGCACGATCGAGCACCATCGCGCGAGCGTGTTCCGCAAGCTCCGGATCCACTCACGAGCGGCCCTCGTGGCAAAGATGCGCGAACGTCTTGCCCCTGAAGCCGATTGACCCGTCGCGCGCGTACCTTGCAGTCCCCATATCGCGGGGTTTCCCCCCATGAACCGATGATGCCTCACGCCGATACCCGGTTCGGAAAGGATCGGGACTCGCCGATCAGAGGCGAACGACGTTTCTCGGGAACGAGGTGACCTGGGATGAGCTACTCACGGCGACGTGCAACGACGTTCGGTGCGACGCTCGCGCTGGCGGTCGCGGAGATCGCGAGCGTCCCTGCGGCCCGCGCGGCGGCGCCGGTAGTCGTCGTGTTCCTACCCCTCACGGGGACCGTCGGGACATCGGTCACGATCACGGGGACCGGCTTCGATGACTCGAGCATCGCGACCGGTGTGGCGTTCAACGGCGCGGCAGCATCGTCGTTCAGCGTGGACGCCGACACGCAGATCACGGCGATCGTCCCCGCGGGAGCGACGACCGGGCCTGTCACGATCCTCGATGGGGAAGGGACGGGAGCGAGTGCGGTCGACTTCGTGGTGACCCCGTCCCCGCCTCCCACCGTGCTT
>JALYLP010000458.1 GCA_030774195.1 Actinomycetota bacterium
TCGCAGATCACCATCGCGGTCTTCTCGAGCCAGGGGCAGATGCGCATCGTGTCCATGTCCGGCACCATGCGGAAGTCGCCGTAGCCGGTGTCCCAGCTCGCATACTGGTACCCGGGGAGCGGCTCCATCTCCATGTCGACCGCCAGCAGGTAGAGGCACGCGTGGAGGCCCTCCTCTCCCAGGATCTCCTCCAGGAAGAAGTCGGGGAACACGCGTTTGCCCATGAACCGGCCCTGGAGGTCGGTGAACATGCAGAGGACCGTGTCGATCTGTCCGGAACGGGAGAGCTGTTCCAGCTGCTTCGCGTCGATCAGGCCCTGCGTGTCCATGCGTCCTCCCGATACGATAAGGGGGCGCGGCCGCGTTCGGGCCGCGCCCCCTGAGCGGGAACGGTCAGACGTGCTCGAGCTCTTGTTCTATGGCCGCAAGTTCCTCCGGGGACCCTTGCACCTTCGGACCTTTGAACCACTTGCGAGCGGAGACCAGCCAGTAGATGCCGGCGAACCCGATGACCACGAGAACCGCGACCGGTGCGAAGTTGAACGCGTTGGTGAAGGAGATGCCCAAGCCTCCGGGGCTGTACTGCGGCATCATGAGGATGATGCAGATGAAGGTCACCCACACCACCGCGATCCACCCGACCGGCTTGCTCCACTTTCCGAGGTTCCAGGGCCCGGGCGTGAAGGCGTCTCCGGCCCGCAGGCGAAGGAACGTGGGCAGCACGTACGCGATGTAGAGGCCGATGACCGCGATCGCCGTGACCGCGTAGTACGCGACCGCGCTGCCCAGCCAGTAGGCAGGAGCCACCAAGAGCCACGCGCCGACCACCGCGAACCAGATCGAGTTGGTCGGCGTTCGCGAGCGCTTGTTGATCTTGTGCCAGATCCTCGACCCGGGGATCGCTCCATCCCGAGAGAACGCATAGATCATCCGGGAGTTCGCGGTGACGGACGCCATCCCGCAGAAGAATTGAGCGCCGAGGACGATCAGGAGCATGAAGATCGCGCCGCCCTTCCCGACGGCGTCCAGGAAGATCTGAGCGGGCGCCGCGACGTTGGCCGTCTCGAGCTGGAAGCCCAGCGCGGCGGTGTAGCCGGCCTGCCCCTGCACGGCGTACCAGACCCCGAGCAGCAGGATGTAGCCGAAGATCACCGAGTAGATGACCGACCGGTAGACACCCTTCGGGCCGGAGATCGCGGCATCGTGCGTCTCCTCGGTCATGTGCGCTGACGCGTCGTAGCCCGTCAACGTGTACTGCGCCAATAGCAGACCGATCAGGAAGATGTAGAGGGTCGAGCCGAAGAAGCCGTTGGTGAAGCCGCTCCCGTTGATGAACCCCGGGACCTCCCCTTTCGGCGCGGTCTGACTGAAGCTGAAGATGTTGGAGAAGCTCGTGTGGTGGTCGGGGACGAAGAACAGGATCCCGAAGATGATCAACACACCGGCGATATGCCACCACACGCTGACGTCGTTCAGCAATGCCACGAGCTTGATGCCGAAGGTGTTCATCAGTCCGTGGATGGCCAGGACGCCCGTGTAGCTCCCGACGAGGATGAGTTTGGTGACTTGCACGTCGAACGCGATGTTGAGGAACGCGCAGAAGAACGCTGCGAAGCCGAAATCGATCCCGGCGGTCACCGCCAACTGCCCGAGGAGGTTGAACCACCCCGTGAACCAGGCCCACGCAGGCCCGTTCCTCGGCGCCACCTTCGCGGCCCAGTAGTAGAGGCCTCCCGCGGTCGGGAAGCTCGAGCAGATCTCGGCCATCGCGAGCGCGACGAACGTCACGAGGATCCCGACGAGCGGCCACCCGTACGCCGCGGAGGCCGGCCCACCCTCGACCATCCCGTAGCCGAACAGCGTCAGGCAGCCGGACAGGATCGAGATGATCGTGAAGGAGACCGCGAAGTTCGAGAAGGCCCCCATACCGCGCTTGAGCTCCTGGGCGTAGCCGAGCTCGTGGAGACGCTCCGCGTCGCTCGTTGATGCGGTCCGGGTGCCCGGCGCGGAGCTCATGTCCGGGCGAGTGGCATCGTCCATGTTCCCCCCTTCCCCTTAAAGGTGGTGAGACGGAAGAGCGCTGCGTGTATTAGGGACCGGCGCGACTGACGGAGTCAAGCCGGTGGTTGCGCGTCGCGCTCCCATTGCTCCAACCTTGGGTTCGACACCGGACGGAGGGGGTTGCGAGATGATGGAACGCCTCGAGGGCAAGGTCTGCATCGTGACGGGGGCGGGCTCCGGGATCGGACGCGCGAGCGCGATCCGCCTGGCCGAGGAGGGGGCCCGCGTGACCTGCGTGGACCTCCGGGAGGACGCCGTGCGCGACACCGTCGAGGAGATAGGCGGGGAGGCGTTCGCGGTAGCGGCCGACATCTCGGTGGACGCGGAGGTCCGTGCCTACACCGACGGGACCGTCGAGCGCTGGGGAGCTCTCGACGTCGTGTTCAACAACGCCGGGGTGAACCTGCCGACCGTGTTCCACGAGGCGACCGACGAGCTCATCGACCGCACGTTGAACGTCAACGTGAAGGGAACGATCTACGGGTGCCGGGCCGCGATCCCGCACATGCTGCGGGCGGGCCGCGGTTCCATCATCAACACGGGATCGGTGAACTCCCTCGTCTCGGAGCCGTATCTCTCCATCTATGCCGCGTCGAAGGGTGCGATCCTGATGCTCTCGAAGAGCATCGCGCTCGACTACGCGAAGCAGGGCATCCGCTGCAACTGCCTGTGTCCGGGCTGGGTAGACACTCCCATCAACTACGCCCACGCCGAGATGCTCGGCGGCCTCGAGCAGGTGTACGCAACGATCGACTCCTTCCAACCGATCGGGCGGCCGGGAGATCCAAGGGAGATCGCGAACGTCGTGCTGTTCCTGGCGAGCGACGAGTCATCGTTCGTGACGCGCTCCGCG
>JALYLP010000459.1 GCA_030774195.1 Actinomycetota bacterium
TGCGGTACCGGCAGGACCGGTGCATCCGTCAACGAACGGGGCATGGCCTCCGGTCGCTCACGTCGCACCAGGTCGAGGAAGCTCGGGCTCGCACCGAACGGGCTGCCGGCGAGCGACAGCTCGGGTCGGTCGCTCACTCGCCGCCCTTCTGGACGTACGACTTGACGAACTCCTCGGCGTTCTCTTCCAGCACGGAGTCGATCTCGTCGAGGATGTCGTCCATCTCGTCCTTGAGCTCGTTGGCCTTGGAGGACGACGTCACCTGACCGGCATCGTCGTCAGCTTCCCCGCCGCCCTTCTTCTGGATCCTCTTCTGCTCTTGTTCGGGCACGGCACGCTCTCCTTTCCCGGATGCACATCCTAACTTCGGGTGCAGACGTGCGAAGGGTTAGCCGGTTAGGCGATCGACGAGCGCGGCCGCATCCTCACAGGCGTCGAGTAGCTCTTCGACGTGCGCCCGCGTACCGCGGAGGGGTTCACGCATCGGGATGCGCTGCAACGCGTCCCGGCCCGTGTCCAGGATCAGGGAGTCCCAGGATGCAGCGGCGATGGCGTCGGGATATTTCGCGATGCAGCGGCCCCGGAAGAACGCGCGGGTGTCGTCCGGCGGCTCCATGATGGCCCGTTGTACCTCTTCGTCGGTCGTGAGGCGCTCGACCTTCCCGGACTGCGCCAGTCGGTGGTAGAGCCCCCGATCGCGCCGGACATCATGGTATTGCAGGTCGATGGCGCGGAGCTTCGCATCGCTCCACGCGAGGCCGTCCCGTTCCCGATATGCCTCGAGCAACCGGAGCTTGGCCACCCAATCGAGCTGCGCGCTGAGCGTTCGCGGATCGTTCTCGAGTCCGCGCAGGACGGTCTCCCACCGTTCGAGGACCTCCCGGTTCTCCGGGGTGTCATCCTCGCGGTCGACGTACTTGCGGGCCAGTTCGAGGTATTCCCACTGCAGTTGGAGCGCGGTCATCTTGCGCCCGTCGACGAGCGACACCTGAGTCGAGAGCGATACGTCGCGGGAGACATCGTGGATCGCGGCCACCGGGTTCACAAGGGAGAAGTCCGGAAGGAACGCATCTTCGATCATCTTGAGCACGATCGACGTTGTTCCCAGTTTCAGGAACGTGGCGACCTCGCACAGGTTCGCGTCGCCCACGATCACGTGGAGCCGCCGGTAGCGCTCGGGGTCTGCATGTGGCTCGTCGCGCGTGTTGATGATCGGTCGCTTGAGGGTCGTTTCCAGCCCGACCTCCGTCTCGAAGAAATCGGCGCGTTGTGTGAGCTGGAACACGTGCTTGCCTCGCTCGTCCCACTGTGCCTCGAGCCCAAGCTTGCCGGCGCCGGTGAAGATCTGCCGGCTGACGAAGAAGGGGGTGAGATCGCGAACGATGTCACCGAACGGGGTCGCCCGGTCCACCAGGTAGTTCTCGTGGGTGCCGTAGGAGTTGCCCTTCCCGTCGGAGTTGTTCTTATAGATCGCGAGCGCCGGCGATGAGGGGATCTCCGCCGCGACGACCGCGAGCGAGCGTTCGAGGATCCGCTCTCCGGCCTTGTCGTGGATGACCAGGGACCGCGGCGACAGGCATTCGGGCGTCGAATATTCCGGGTGAGCGTGATCGACGTAGTAGCGAGCGCCGTTCGGAAGGATCACGTTCGCCAGGCCGAGGTCCTCGTCGGACAGCTCACGACCGGCGACCGGCTCGAACCCCCGGGCGTCGCGGAGCGGCGACTCATCCTCGTAATCCCAGCGGATCCTGCGCAGGCTCCCCGCGTACGACGAGATCAGCATGGAGGACGACAACACCGGGTTGAAGTCGGGCTGGCCGACGGCCGCGATCCCATACTCCGTCTCGGTGCCGATGACCTTCGGGATAGCCACGGGGCAACCTTACCCGCGCGGGCGGGTTACAGGTACTGGCCGGCGCTGACGCGCTCCACCTGCCGGCCGTCACCCTCGAGACCGAGCAAGGTCCGGACGTAGACGATCCGCTCGCCCTTCTTGCCCGAGATCCGAGCCCAGTCGTCCGGATTGGTCGTGTTGGGGAGATCCTCGTTCTCTTTGAACTCGTCGCGGATCGCGTGGAACAGGTCCTCGCCCTTGATGCCCTTCTCCCCCTTCGAGAGGAACCGCTTGATGGCATCCTTCTTCGCCCGGCGGACGATGTTCTCGATCATGGCGCCGGAGTTGAAGTCCTTGAAGTACAGGATCTCCTTGTC
>JALYLP010000460.1 GCA_030774195.1 Actinomycetota bacterium
GATCCGGCTTAGTAATCGGCACAGCGAGTGTCCCTCACGGGAGGGTGCGCGACTGCGCTGTCGACCCTCGCCTCCAATCCGCCCGGGCTGGCACTGCTTCTCCTCAGGTTGCCAAGCAGGGTTCGACATCAGACACCAGGCATACTCGGATGAAGGGGGCGGGTCGCCCCGCCCCCGGGAGAGCTCGGACCGAGCTCGGGGACATCACGTCCCGCTTCCGTCACAGCCTGGACCGGTGCCAGCGGCGTTCACGCCATCGAAGTTGCCCTCTTGCTGGCAATCGACGTTGTCCGTCTCTGGGGTGTTGCTCTCGCTCTCCGACGTGCCTTCGGGGCTCTCAGACGACAGGGCCGCCGATGCGGGGCGCTCGGACGAAAGGGCCGCCGATGACTTCGAGAGCCGCCGTGTCGCCCTCGCGTGCGTCGCCCTTGCGTGCGTCGCCTTCGCTGTCACGACGTGATGAGCCTTGACGGCAACATCCGGTTTGGCCGTCGCACTGCCCAGCCCGAACCATAGGCCGAGCGCGGCTACGAGCGAAACGATGATGCCGATCGGGAGTCTCTTCCTCATGCTTGTCACCTCCTCGATGAGGTCGTGTGGCTGCAACCTAAGCCGTAGTCGATTAGATCCCGATGAGTTCAAGATTAGATCCGTGACCGCCGCCAAGGGGGGTCGCGAGCTCCAGAGTGCGCCTAGGCCATGGTCTGCTTCGGCGGCTGCGAGGGCCAAGCCGGCGGCCCTGAGGGCTCGGGAGAGCGGATCTTCGACGATGGGGGAAAGAATCCTTACGCCGCGATGCCTGACATGCCTGGTTCAGCTTGCGGGTCCCGATAGATGCCGTCCGCGTTTCTGACCCGGACGTTAAACCTCCCGTCCGGCGACAAGTGGCAGTACTTGATCTTCGATGCGTCCGGCGACCATTCCGAGCACTCGCCTCCAACGACGCTGGTGTCGCGCACCTGGAGAGCACGTTCTCGGTCGGGCTGCCCGCCTCCGAGCCTGTCCCTCACCCGACTCTATATGCCCGGCCGCGAGCCGTCCCAAGGATGCTCCTCATCGGCCTCTCATCTTTCGGACACTAGGCTCCCAGGCGGAGGTGACCGCCACGCGCGTCCTGGTTGTGGAGGATTCCGAGAAGATGGCGTCGCTGATCAAGCGAGGCCTCGAGGAGGAGGGCTACGCCGTCGATGTCGCGGCGAGCGGCGAGGATGCCCTCTGGATGGCCGGGGCGTCCCCCAACGACGCCATCGTGCTCGACGTCATGCTGCCGGACCTCGACGGCTTCGAGGTCTGCAGGAGGATCAGAGAATCCGGAACGTGGTCGCCGGTCCTCATGTTGACCGCCCGGGGTGCCATGCGGGATCGCGTGGAGGGGCTGGATGCCGGTGCGGACGACTACCTCACGAAACCGTTCGCGTTCATGGAACTCGCTGCCCGACTCCGCGCGTTGATCCGGCGAGGCGCGGCGGAACGACCTGCGACGCTCGGTGTGGGCGATCTGTCTTTGGACCCCGCGACGCGGATGGTGCGACGCGGCGCGGTTCAGATCGATCTCACGGCCAAGGAGTTCTCGCTGCTGGAGTTCTTCATGCGCAATCCCGGGGAGGTCATGTCTCGGATGCGCCTCATCGAGCATGTGTGGGACTTCGCGTACGACGGCGGTTCGAACGTCGTCGATGTCTACGTGAAATACCTGAGGGACAAGATCGACCGGCCCTTCGGGGTTCGATCGATCGAGACGGTCCGAGGGGCCGGCTACCGTCTTCGCGCGGAGTGACCGATGCATCTGCCGATCAGACTCCGGCTCACGCTCGCCTTCGCGGCGAGCATGGCGTGCCTGTTGGCGGCCACCGGCGCCTTCCTGTACGCACGCCTCGGCGCCGAGCTGTTGAACACCACCGACGCGGCGCTGCAAGCCCAGGCCGCGGTCGTGTCGGCGGGCCTCGGACAGTCCGGCACGAACTTCGGCGATCAGGGAGCGAGTCCCGGCGCGAGCGTCGGCCAGTTCGCGCAGGTGTTGGACCCGTCGGGACGCGTCCTCGAGTCGAGCCAGTCGGTTGCGGGTGTGCGGATCGTCACGGGACGGGATCTGTCGCGCGTGATCGCTCCGACCTTCTTCGAGCGGATCGTCCCCAACGTCGGAGGGATCGCTCGCCTGCTGGTCACGCCGGCGGGTGATCCGGGGCAGCGGCGGTTCGTCCTGATCGGTTCGTCGCTTCGAGGCCGAGGCGAGGTTCTGTCGCGATTCCTGTTCGTGCTCGCCGTCGGGGGTCCGATCGCGCTGTCGCTCGCCTCGACCGCCGGCTGGCTCCTCGCCGGAGCAGCCCTGCGCCCCGTCGAACGGGCACGCCGGGAAGCGGCGGCGATCTCCGTATCCGACCTCGACCACCGACTTCCCGTGCCTCGCTCGCACGACGAGGTTGCCCGCCTCGTCACGACGCTCAACGAAATGCTGGCTCGACTGCAGGGGGCGTTCGACCGTGAGCGCCGGTTCGTCGTCGACGCGAGCCATGAGCTCAGGACCCCCCTCACGATCTTGAAGGCCGAGCTGGACCTCGCCCTCGCCCGCGCCCGGACTCCCGAGGAGATGGAACGCGCTCTGCGCAGCGCCTCGGACGAAGCCGACCGGCTCGTCTCGCTGGCCGGAGACCTCCTGGTCTACTCGAGGTCCGCCGAGGACCGCGTGCCGGTCCACCGGGACCGGGTTCGCCTCGACGAGCTTCTCGACCAGGCGTGCCGAGCCTTCGGAGAGCGCGCGCGCGCCGCCGGCGTGCGACTTGGTGTCGAGGCTCCAGCGGAATCGGTCCACGTGGACGGATCGAGGGTCCGGCAGGCGGTGGACAACGTGCTCGACAACGCGATCCGGCACACGCCTCCGGGCGGACACGTGCGGGTCAAGGGAATGCTGGACGACGGCCGCGTGCGGGTCGTCGTCGACGATTCGGGCGCGGGTTTCCCGACGGGCTTCATCGAGCACGCCTTCGAACCGTTTGCCCGCGATTCGGCGGGACGGGCGTCGTCGCCGGACGGCACCGGTCTCGGCCTGGCCATAGTCGAGGCGATCGCGCACGCGCACGGGGGCTCCGTCACCGTCGAGAACCGCCCGGGCGGCGGCGCCCGCGTGACGATCGTGTTGGGTCAGGACGCGGCACCGGAGCCTCATCCTCGATTCATCAGCCTCTAAGAGGGCGCGCGGCATCATGCCGGGGACAACCGAAGGGAGGTGACGCAGATGAGCTTCAAGAAGCTTCTCGTGATCGGGGCCGTCGTATTGGCGGTGGGATCGATCACCGGCGGGGCTCTCGCATCGGCGAAGGCGCCCAAGGCATCGAAGCAGACGACGAAGGAGACGACCGCTGTCGATACCGACAACGTCCGGTCAGGCGATCAGACTTCGCCCGACGTCCGGACGCTGAGCGCCGGCAGGTCGACGGCCGGCGGAGAAACCTCCACGGAACAGGAGAGTTCCGGCGAGTCCAACGGCGAGGGCTCAGGCGAGTCC
>JALYLP010000461.1 GCA_030774195.1 Actinomycetota bacterium
GTCCGAGCGCCCGGATGGTCCTTTCTACCCCCGTGTCGGGATCCTCCTCCACCACCTCGAACCTGCCCCGGCGAACGACGTAGAAGGACTCCGGGGAATCGCCCTGCCGAAAGACCGGCTGGCCGGAAGCGAACGTCCGCAGTCGGAACCGACCCGCCAGCTCGTTGAGCGCCTCGACGGGAACGTCCTCGAATGTCGGCAGGGCGTCGATCATCTCGGCTGCCTCGACCCGCCACCTCGTTTCCAGCCGGAACCGGATGCGGCGCCACACGGCTCGGAACCTCCGCCCAACCGAGCGGGCAAGCTTGATGAGCCCCCGCACCAGTGGCCCCATCACGAAAACACCCAGGATGATCAGCAGGAGCCGAGGGACCGGCCCCGCTTCCCATAGCCGGCCTACCAGGCCGCCGAATACCGTCCGCCAGTAGAAGTAGGCGGTGTAGAAGGACACGATCGAGAACACGATCCCGAGCACGCCGTACAGCAAGAGGCCGAGTTCACGCCGTGAGAGCCGCTCACGGGTGCGCACCTTATGCAGGAGGTCGCTCCGCAGGAACGCGAGCGAGCGCTCCCGTAGGTCCGGGATCTCGATCGCGTCGGCCAGGATGTAGTAGCCGTCGAGCTCCAGGAGCGGGATCAGGTTCATGATCACCACGAGGTAGTTCAGCACGGCGAACTTGTACAGCGTCTCGGACAGGGCCCAGCCTGGATAGGCCCACGCGATCGTGGAGGAGATGCCGGCGAGCACGAGCTGTGCGAAGGGACCGGCGAACGACTCGAGGATCTGTTGGCGACGCTCCATCATCATGCCGTCGGAGCTATCCACGAAGAACGCCGGTGATCCGAAGTAGATCTGGAAGCCGGCGCTGCGGATCCTGCGTCCGTTGTGGATCACGACGAGGGCATGGCCCAGCTCGTGGCAGAACACCATGACGTAGTCCAGGACCAGTAACACGACGAACCCGACCGCCAGCGACTTGCCCGCGATCTTGAACCGTTGATCGCCGACCAGCTCGACGAACAGAACGAGACCAACGACCGTGATCGCGAGACAGATGGCGGCCGCCCACCTCCGGAACATCACCTTGAGCCCGTGCTCATAGAGCCAGCGCACCAGGCGATCCGCGTTCTTCCACTCGATGGAGAGCGTTCGCGCGAATTGGCGGGCGGTGCGGCGGCGGTCGGTCGCGGGATCGAGCGCCCGCACGACCATCGAGCCGACATCGACGTAGGTCTCTTCGAGGAAATTTCCCTCGTAGAGTGTCCGGACGAGGGCGATCGCCGCGGAGAGTTCGAGCTCTCCGGATTCCTCGAACCGCTCCACGACGATCTGCTTCAGGGTCCGGCTCCCGTCGAGCGTCTCCAAGAGCTCGAGGTCCGTCGCCGGAAGCCGGTAGTGGAGGAGATCGCGCGGGTTGGCGATCATCAGGGAGTCGTTGCCCCACCGCGATCGAAATACCTTGATCTCGATATCGTCCCGGAGCTTGGGCCGCAGCTCAGCAAGATCGACTCGGGCCTCGAGCTCGTCCCAGACATCCACGGAACCGGGGCTGAGGTCTTCGGCCCGCGACCGAAGGACGCCGTACACCCCCGCCGGGGCCGGCGGACTCACGCTGACCCGGAGGAGCCCCGGGAGGCTCGCTCGGACTCGATGCGACGCGCAACTGCGCCATACACCGAGGCTCGAGCGGGCGGACGGCGCTTCGAGGCGAACAGGTTGCCGACGAATCCCCCAGCGAACAACGCCGCCGCGATGAGGGCGAGCACCGTTCCCCACGTGATGCCCCCGCCTGGCGGCTCCGCCAGGGCCACGGTCACGTTCGTCGGGTTGAGGAGGTCGTCGACGACGCCGAGCTGGAAGCGTGTGTTCGCGGGGAGCCCCTGTACCACGTCCGCCGTGACGCCGAACGAGAAGTTGCCGCCGCCGGTCGTAACGACCACGTCCGTACCGCTCACGCTCAGGTACTCGCCCGTCGCCACGGCACCGGTGCCGACGACGATCTGCTGGTCGCCGACCGAGAGCTGAACGTTCTCGATGTCGTAGCGCAGCCGGTCGAGCTCTTGATCCCCCGAGAGGACCACGATCTCGACCAGATGGAGCGCCTCCCACCCGCCGGGCTTCGTGGCGTTGACCGTGAACGAGAGCGTAGAGCCCTTCGCCAGGGCGCCGGTGACCACCCCTTGGACAGGCGGGACCTTCGGGGTGGGGCCCACGGTCTGGGACCGGGCCGGACCCGCGGTGGCGAGCACGGCGACGGCGAGCGTCGCCCCGGCGATGAGCCCTCTGCGCACCATCTCCCGCATCTTCTCCCGCATCTTCGACCCAGCACTGGCCGAGTGCAACGTGACCGACGTCACCCTCGATCGGTGCGGGCGATCACCGCCCTGCGCTTCGCCCGAGCGTAGCGTTCGCCCAAGACGTAGCGAAGGGAGACGGAGATGCTGAGCGGAGAGATGGCGAGATCGCAGATCACCGACCGGGTGCGCGACGCCGAGGCCTTCCGCACGGCCCGCGCGACCCGAGGCGCGCGGAAGGCAAGCTC
>JALYLP010000462.1 GCA_030774195.1 Actinomycetota bacterium
GTCCAGGAGAGCCTGCGTGGAGGGGCCGAAGGCTCGCCGCTCCGCGAGCAGGATCAGGCCCTCGAGCTCGGAGAGGAGGTCGAATCCCGGTTCCGGCTCGACCAGGTGGTTGACCAACCGGACGGCAAGACGACCGGCGGCGAGGCCGACCTGCTCCTCCCAGTAGCCGTAGATGACGTTGTAGGTTCCCGGCTCGCCCGCCCCTCGCGTCTTTCCCCGGTAGATCTGCGCGCCCGACTCCCGTTGAAGCTCGATCGCGATGTGCTCCGCGACGTGTCCCGCCCACGTGCCCTCGAGGAGCCGCTCGCGGAACCCGCCGGGGTGACCGCGCGAGCAGGAGTGCTCTCCGACGCCGGGAAGGAGCTCGAGCAGCCCTTCGTTGAATCCCTCGATCGTGTTGGAGGGCCACTGCTCGAGCGAGCCGAGCTTCACCAAGAGCTTGATCGCCGGCTCGTAGGAGTAGTAGTTCGGGCCACGAAAGATCCGGGCGTGCACGATCGAGAGATCGGGTCCGGGCCGATCGTTCTCCGCCTCGGGGGGCTTCGGCCGTTCCTCCGGCTTCGCGGGCTTCCGCGGCGAGCGCTCGGTCTTCTCGGCCGCGCTCACTCCGAGGCCTCGCGCTCCGTTCTAGTGCCACCCTCGTCGGAGACCAACGTTCGCGCCCTGAGATCGAACGCATAGCCGGAGGGGATCGAGTGCAAGATGGCTCCCGAGATCATCATCGGGCGCCGGCCGCGCAGTCGGAACGCGTCCGTCTCCATCCGCGAACCGTCGACCACCGTGACGGCTCCGCGGCCGAGGACCTCCATCCGCCGATCCGCGGAGACGATCGCCGCCGTGTCCTCGTCGAGCCCGATCCCGATGAGCGAGGGCGACTGCGCGATCGCCGACAAGAGTCGGCCGAGTCTCGTGCGCTCCTCGAAGTGCTGGTCGACGACGATGTTCGGAACAAGCCCCAGCCCGGCAGCGAGCTGCACGATGCCGTGACGCGGGGTGGCGCCCGAGTCGCCGAACGCGAGCATGTGTCCCGCCAGCGCGCTCGCTCCCGCGGACGTGCCGGCGATCACGGCCCCGCGGTCGTGGGCGAGGTGCAGACTGGAGTCGAGCCGTGTGCCCGCCACGATGGAGGTCAGCCGCAGCTGATTGCCGCCGGTCAGGAACACGCCGGTCGCCTCTACCAGGGTGGCCGCGACCTTCGGGTCCTCCGCCTCGCGGCGCTCCTTCGGGCGCATCCCGCTCACGCGTGCCGCGCCGAGCTCGGTGAAGATCTCCTTATAGGTGTCCGTGGTCACATCGCCGAGCATCGAGGCCGTGCTGACCACGACGATGTGTGCCTCCGGACCACCGGCGAGCCTCACGAACGTCGAGAGGATCCGCCTGGCCTTCAGCTTGTCCTCGGCGCCGCCGATCAGCATGACCGCACCGGCCCCTGCGTGCGGAAGCTGGGGGCGCTGGCGGCGGCTTGAGCTGGGCATCCTCCGAGTGTAGCCTCCGTCCGTGCTCGGGCTCCGAGGCAGGGAGAAAACCGCATCACCGCCGTCGGCACGAACCCTGGCTCGGACGGCAGCCTGCGAGACTGCTCGGAACGGTCCCGGTTCCCGGTCCGTCAACGGTGACCGATAGTGTCTATCGCGGAGGTATGGGGAACGGAGTGGCTGTGGAGGCGTTGTTCGGCGCGGTCCCCAACCCGAAGGCCTCGTAGATGCCTGCGAGTAGACCGTAATGATCGTAAAGGGTCGAGTCGGTCGCTCCCGCGTCGACGCCGGCACCGACCTCGACCGCATAGATGTGCTGAGCGGATTTGGCCGTCCCCTCGTCGAAGGTGACGATCACCGTGACGCTGGGATCCGTCAGGATCGTGGGCACGACATGCTGCAGCCAGGCATCACCGATAAGGCGGGTGTTGGAGCCGGACACATCACCGAAGTAGGCCGGGCAGGCCCCTGTCGGCGGGTAGGTGTGCATGTCGTCGCACAGGTTCGGGATGATCACACTGAAGTCGGGAAGATTCCCAAGCTGGGTATCTGAGATCAGGGGCACATCGTTCGTATCACAGGTCTCGTTCGCTCTGTAGAGATACGCCGCGTCGTGACCGCGCGAATAGAGCGCCTTGTTCGTGCCAGGAACCGTCTGGGATGTCTGCACACCACAGTTGCCGCCCATCGACTCCTGGAACGATTGCCACGTCAGTTGCGTCTGATCGATCGATTGGAACACGTTGTCCGAAGGAGGATCCACCCTGTCCGTCAGTCCTGCCGTCATCGCACGGTAGTCATG
>JALYLP010000463.1 GCA_030774195.1 Actinomycetota bacterium
ACTGCCAGGCCACCCCCTGCGCCGCCGTCAAGGATGGATCCTCAAGGCCTCGATCGGGCTGTCGGTGATCGTGAACTCGTACGTGAGCTCGACTTCTCGAGGATGACACGAACTCTCTCACCGTCGGCGAGAGAACATTGATGCGTGATTTGCTTGCGCGCCTCGCCGATGAGCCCTAGAAGTCGCCGGCTCGGATCGCGCGGTCCGGTTCAGCCGGACGCGGACGATCTCGAGCCACGCACCGCGCGCATCGTCGGCCGGGTTCGCGCGATCCCCGCCGGGTTCGTCCGCACCTATGGCGACATCGATCCCAGCGCGCCTCGCCTCGTCGGGCATGTTCTTGCGACCACTCATGATCGCCTTCCCTGGCATCGCGTCGTCCGCGCCGACGGGAGCCTCTCGCAGGGCAGGCAGCAGCGGGAGCTCCTGCTTCAAGAGGGCGTCCCGATGCGCGGCGACCGGGTCAATCTACGCCACGCCCGCCTGCCACCGGACTGACCTCGAGGAGCTCTGAAGGAGAGGCCGATGACCCAATTCGACTGGCATCCGGAGCCGGAGCTCCTCGACTTCCGAGATCCTGAAGACGCGCGGGCTGCGCTCGAGAGACTCGGTGAGGATGTGTGGGCCGAGGCGCTCCAGTGGCTCTACGGCGAAGCGATGCGCAGGCCGTCCAGACCGGAACGCTACCCCGACATGCGCAAGAGGTTCTACGGCGGGACCGGCCGTCCCGGGCCTGCACCCACAGAAGGTGTCGCCTCAGAAGCGATCTTCCGTGAGTTCCGCGAACGCCTGGCTCCCTTCACCTTCAACGCGCAGAACCCGGGCTCGTACAGCTTCTTCACGCCGCCCCCGCTCCCGATGGCGATCGCCGGAGAAACGCTCGCCGCCTGGATGAACCAGGGGATCGATCTGTGGCTCTCCGGAACGGCCGGGGCGTTCGTCGAAGAGGAGGTCGTCACCTGGCTCCGCGAGGCGGCCGGGTACGGGGATGACGGCTGGGGAGTGCTGACCTCCGGCGGGATCATGGCGAACCTGATGGCCCTCGCGGTCGCGCGAGACATTCACCTCGCGAAGCTCCGCGGCCTGGCGGAACCTCCTCGAGGTGGGGCGCTCGAAGGGGTGCGGCTCTACACGAGCGACCAGGCGCACGTCTCGATCTCGCGGAGCCTCGGCATCCTCGGCTTCCCGGCCGACACGCTGCGAGTGCTGCCCTCGGACGAGCACTTCCGCCTCCAGGCGGGGCCCGTCGCCGACGCCATCGCGTCCGATCGCGCCACGGGATTGCTCCCATGGGCGATCTGCCCGGTCGCAGGATCGACCAACACCGGCTCTGTCGACCTGCTCGAGGACCTGGCCGAGGTCGCTCGGGACGAAGGTCTCTGGAACCACGTGGACGCGGCGTACGGCGGCGCCGCCCTCCTGTCGCCTCGAGAGGCCGCCCGCATGCACGGGATCGACCTGGCGGACTCGATCACGATCGACCCGCACAAGTGGTTCTTCCAGCCGTACGACATCGGTGGGCTGCTCGTGAAGGAGCGCCGGCACCTGCTCAGCACATTCCAGCATTCACCCGAGTATTACCGCGACGTCATCCCCGAAGACGAACCGCTTCATTGGTATCAGTACTCGATCGAAGGAACGCGCCGATTTCGCGCCCTGAAGCTCTGGCTCTCATGGAAGCACCTGGGGACCACGGGGTTCGGACATCTGATCGAGGACACCGTGGACCTCGCGCAACACCTCGCGGCTCGCTGCCGGAAGGAAGGTTTCGAAGTGATCGATCCGGAGCTCTCAGTCGTGTGCATGCGGCACGTGCCCTCAGAACTCCCCGATCAGGAGGTGGATGCCTACCAGAACCGCCTGCAGCGGGCATTGGAGGAGAGCGGTGACGGCTGGGTCTCGACGACGACACTCCGAGGCCACACCTTCCTCCGGGCCGGGATCGTGAACTACCTCTCGAGCGCTGCCGACGCCGACCGGCTGGTCGACGCGCTGCTGCGCTTGTCCCCGGAAGTACTCGCTGGTTGAGCGTGCCCAGAACCCGGTGCGGTGGTCGGTCGATGGTCGGACGCATCGCTGATTCACGCTCCACCCACACCTCGGCGTAGGCTTGCTCGCTCATGAACGTCGACCGATTCCCCACCCCGAACTTCGATCCTGGGCGGGAGGGGTACGCGCCGAGAGGGATCGTCGTCCACACGAACGTCGGCAGCTACACCAGTACGATCGGCTGGTTCGCCGACCCGGCGAGCGGCGTCAGCTCCCATTACCTCGTCGCCCTCGATGGGAGCGTCGCGCAGTTCGTCGAGGAGTCCGACACGGCCCGGCACGCCGGGCGCGTCGATCGTCCGACGACCGCGCTGGTCACATCGGACAACCCGAACC
>JALYLP010000464.1 GCA_030774195.1 Actinomycetota bacterium
TCGCTCGCGCCGTGCTCTTCCTCGCCAGCGATGAAGCCTCCTACATCACCGGCGCGGCGATTCCCGTCGACGGCGGTGGCGTCGCGGGTTGAGGGGGTCGGGCTCGTGTCGAGGGTCGTGCTGATCACGGGCGGAGCCGGCGGGATCGGCCGCGCGACCGGCGATCGCTTCGCCGCCGCCGGCGACACGGTCGTCTATTCGGATCGATCCGCCGAGGCGCTGGCCTCGTTCGCGCAGCCGTCCGCCGTGGTGGTCGCCGACGTCACGGTCGTGGCCGACTGCGAGCGGATGGTCGCCGAGACCGTCGGACGCCACGGCCGGCTCGACGTGCTCGTCAACTGCGCCGGCGTCTGGGTCGAGGGACCGACCGCCGAGATGACCGAGGAGGAGTGGGACCGAACGATCGACGTGAACCTCAAGGGCACGTTCTTCGCCTGCCGGTTCGCGATCCCACACCTCGAGCGGACCGAGGGCTGCATCGTGAACCTTTCCTCCGACGCGGGTCTGGTCGGCACGGCAGAGACCGCGATCTACAACGCCTCGAAGGGGGGAGTCTCGCTGCTCACGCGCTCGCTCGGCCTCGAGCTGGCGCCCAAAGGCGTCCGCGTGAACGCGGTCTGCCCGAACGACGTCGAGACGCCCATGCTCGCGGGCCAAGCACGCGACTACGGCGGCGACGATCCGGAGGGGTACCTCGCCGCACTGCTGGCGAACTACCCGCAGAAGGGCCGCGCCCGGTTCATCCTTCCCGAGGAGATCGCGGCGCTGATCGTCTACCTCGCCTCGCCCGAGGCGGCCCCCATCACGGGCGCGTGCATCCCGATCGACTTCGGCAGCACCGCCGGCTATTGACGACGCCCACGCCGGCCGCCGAAGAGCTAGGGTCACCCTGATGGACGAGATCCACGTCTGCGATCCGCCGATGGAGCAGCGGCAGGCCTCGGCGCCGACCGAGTGGCAGTGCCCGGAATGCTCGACCTGGTGGGACCTCCAGCCCGGCGTCCCTCCGGAACTGGCCCCGACGTACGATTTCCTGACGCATCAGGGGATCGTGCCCGCGAAGTGGGTGCGCCGGGAGGGCTGAGGTCGGGTCGCGGCGCGAACCCGATGTTGAGTTCGGCCGAGCTCCGGACTGCAGAGCCTGAGCCGACCTCAGGATCGAGTCCGCACCGTCGGCGGTCGTCCAGCGTTCGGGACACGCCCGGCCCGGTCTTCACGCGCGAGCCTTGACGGCCACCGCCGCCCCTCCTAGGTTGGACTGGTCCGGGCATGCATACACCTTGGGGAGGGATCATGCGCCGAGGCCTGACCGTTCTCGCGTTCGCCACCGTCGTCGTTTCGATCGGCTCGCTCACGGCCGCCGCATCACCGGTGGTGGGCCCCAAAGCGACCCCCGCGGTCGCTCCGGGCGTCGGCGCGGCGGCCACCTACAAGAACCCGCCGAACCCGATCTGCAGCATCGCGCGCCCGAACGGCGTCACCGACTACCCGATCGACTGCGAAGCGGGTGTCGGGATCCACAACGAGGAAGCGATCGCGGTCGATCCGACCGATCCCGCTCACTGGGTCGCCAGCGCGAACGATTACCAGCTGAAGATCTCGAACGGCGGGCAGGTCGCCGCGTACGTGTTCTCGCGCGCCAAGGTCACCTTCGACGCCGGTGCCACCTGGACGACGTACCCGGTGCCGTTCAAGGGGTACACGGGGACCGGCGATCCCTCGATCGCGTTCGATGACGAAGGGAACGTCTACTTCGCGACGCTCGGGAACGCCGGCAGCAACCTCCCGGATGTCCTCGTCGCGCACTCGACCGACGGCGGCAAGCACTGGACCCAGGTGCGGACGGCCTCCGGCAAGGGCTCGTTCTTCAGCACGTCGGTGTTCCCGGACCACCCGGTGCTGACCGCATGGGGCGACGGCAACGTGATCGTCACCTTCATCCGGTACGTGTTCGGACCGCACGTGATCATCCGGTCGGCGCCGATGGTGGCGCAGGCGAGCCACGACGGCGGCGTGTCCTGGACCGCGCCAGCGAACATCTCGGGGTCCGATCCGACGTGTGTCGGCCTCACCTCACCCGACGCGTGCGACCAGACGTGGGGGAACGCGATCGCCGTCTCGCCGTCGGGGGAGGTGCTCGCGACCTTCTACGACACGTACGAGTACACACCGGACGGTGCCACGAACCTTGGCCGAACGAAGCACTACTCGGTGATGCTCGATCCCTCCACCGGCACGCTGGCCGACGGGCCCAACCTGATCGGACAGGCGTACGACGGGATCAACGAAGGGGACTTCCCGGTCAGCGTGGACGGCCGCCAGACGCTCCAGGACTCCGAGTTCCGACTCCTCATGCAGGGCAACATCACGGCCGATCCGACGGATCCCACGGGGAACCATTTCGCGGTGGCGTGGTTCGACGACCGGAACGCGTCGGCGCCGGTCCCGGCCGACCCGTACGCGGCCGTGACGAACAGCGATGTGATCGTTAGCCAGACGTGGGACGGTGGTGCGACGTGGAGCGCGCCGGCCGCGATCGCGTTGCCGAACGATCAGTTCATGCCGTGGGCGGCCTACGACAGCGACGGTCTCCTTCGCGTCGGGTTCTTCGACCGGTCCTACGACGCTGCGAACCACGAGTACGGCTTCACCGTTGCAACCGAAACGTCGCCCGGGTCGCTCTCGTTCACCGAGGCGGAAGCGACGACCGTGCTCTCGGATCCGACCCAGGGGAACGCGTGGTTCGCTGCGACGGTGGATCCGGAGTTCCCGCGCGCGACGCGATTCATCGGCGACTACAGCGGGATCGCGGCAGTGGGCAGCGATGTGGTCGTCTCGTGGACGGACCTCCGTGACCAGGCCTGTCTGTTCGGCGGCTGCGCCGCGGGGCAGGGCCAATACGTGGCGCTGATGCCGTAGAAGCGAGGTTCGGACGGCCCCGCCGCCAACTCATAACTGAGTTCGGGGAAGGACCGGACGGTCGTGCGGCGGGCGAACTCAGCAACGGGTCGCAACGCCACCGCGCTCCATCAGATCGATAAGCCACGGGTCGGGTGCGTATGGAGGCAAAGGCGGAGGCAGGGCTCCGGGGGCCTGCTTTGTGTCTTCCGGGTCCTCATCAGGTGCCATGTCGCTCAGCGTACGCTCGCGGAGACCTCAGGACTTGGCGGGCAGGGAACGGGCGTACGTCACGCCGCGCTCGACCCACTTCGCGAGCTGACGTTTCTCGCGAACGTGCTCTGAGTCGACGCGCAGCCAACCCTCCATCGCCCGTCCGCGCATGACCATCGGGTGTGCCTTGGTCGTGGAAACGAGCTTGTCCGACGCCGCAGGGTCGACGCGCACGAGGATCCCGCCCTGACCGCTCGCCGCGACGGCCATGTTGCCCCCGATCAGGAAGGCGAGCCCCCCGAACATCTTCTGCTCCGTGAGGCTCTTCTCCTTGGCGATGAGGCCACGGATCCGGTCTGCGAGATCCTCGTCGTACGCCACGGCAGGCATCACCCTACGATGGGACGCGTGAATCAGCCTCACCAGATAGAAGGGCCGTCGGCCGGTGCGGGGGTCACCAAGCACCGACGTCGTCGGCCGTCGGGAACCGCCCCGCCGCTGCCCAAGCAGATCGGTTCCACGGGCTGGCTGTGGCTGATAGCGCTCGGGGCCGTCGTCGTCACCGGATGCCTGTGGCTCCGGGCAGACCCGGGTCCGCTCGATCGGTTCGATGCGTCGATCACCGACGCCGTGATCTCGATCCGCACGGGGTGGCTCGATACCTTCGCCGAGAAGGCGCACACGATCGGTTCCCGCGTCGGGTTCGCGGGGCTCGGTCTGCTCATCGTGTTCACGGCGGCGTGGTACCACCGCTGGCGCCATCTGGTGATCTGGATCATCTCGCTCGGCGTCACCGGAGCCCTCTTGCAGGGGCTCGAGCTCCTCTCGCGCCGGCCGCGGCCGTTCGGGGTGCAGCAGCTCGCGAGCTGGGAAGGCTACGCCACGCCCTCGATCCCGATCGGCGCGACCGCGTTCCTCTGGATCGGCGTGGCGTTCATGCTCGTCGTTCCCGGTCGGCCGCGGTTCTGGGCGAAGATCGTGGCGGCGGTCGCGATCGCTATCACCGGCGCGCTGCGGATCTACCTCGGGGTCGACCACTTCACCGACGTCGTGTTCGGTGCGATCGTCGGGGTCGCGATCGCGCAGGCTGGGTTCCGCGCCTTCGCCCCGAACGACCTCTTCCCGGTGACCTATGGTGCGCGCGGCAAGTCGGCGCATCTCGACGTCACCGGGCGCCGGGGCGAGGCGATCCGCGTCGCCTTGCATGAGCAACTCGGCTTCACGGTGCAGGACATCAAGCCGGTCGGGCTCGAAGGATCCGGCGGATCCACGCCGCTGAAGCTCACCGTCACCGACGAGGACGGCCGCACGCGGACGATCTTCGCGAAGCTCTACGCGAGGAGCCACGTGCGCGCGGACCGGTGGTACAAGCTCGGCCGCTCGATGCTCTACGGTCGGCTCGAGGACGAGACGCCGTTCACGACGGTCCGCCGGTTCGTGGAGTACGAGGACTACACCCTCCGCATGCTCGGCGAGTACGGGTTCCAGACGCCCGCGGCGCTGGGCATCGTGGAGATCACCCCGGAGCGCGAGTACCTGATCGCGATGGACTTCTTCGACGACGCGGTCGAGATCGGTGAGGCTGAGATCGACGACCACGTGATCGACGAGGGGCTCGCGATGATCCGGCTGATGTGGGACGTCGGGCTCGCTCACCGGGACATCAAGCCGGCCAACCTGATGGTGCAGGCCGGGAAGCTGAAGCTGATCGACGTCTTCTTCGTCCAGGTCCGGCCCTCACCATGGCGCCAAGCGGTCGACCTCGGGAACATGATGCTGGTCCTGGCGCTGCGCTCGGACGCGCGGACCGTGTACGACGCCGCCCTCAAGTATTTCACGCCCGACGAGCTCGCCGAGGCGTTCGCGGCGACGAGAGGCGTCGCGAGCCCGACGCAGCTGCGCCAGCAGATGAAGCAGGACGGGCGCGACCTGCTCGCCGAGTTCCGGTCGATGGCGCCCGCACGCCGGCCGATCGGCGTGCAGCGCTGGAGCATCCGCCGGGTCGCGCTGATCATCGCGTCGCTCCTCGTGTTCCTGCTCGCGGTGCTGACGAGCATCGGGCTGTTCTTTCCAACCCGCGGCACCGTCACGGCGCCGACCTGCGACACCGGGCAGCCGATGCAGCTGATGGCGCAGGCGGTGCCGAGCGCCACTCGGCTCCCGTGCGTCGCGCACTTGCCGGTCGGTTGGAGCGTCGGCACCGCCGAGACGATCCGAGGCAAGGCGATCTTCGCGGTCGGTGTCGGCGACGGTTCGAGCGAGCCCGTGACGGTGACCCTCACCGAGTCCTGCCCGGCCCCGGTCGAAGGATCCGAGCTGATCCCGTTCGACGGCGGGTGCGTGACCTATACCCCGACCATCGCCGACCCGGACGTGCCCTCGTTCGCGTCGAACGGCGGCCTCGCCTTCATCGCTCGCACCGATCTCACCGCCGCGGTCGCAGCGAGTGACCAGGTGCTGTGCGGCGCGCTCGCTCCTCCGTGCCCGTAAACCGATTCAGGCGAAACGTACGAGCCTGGCGAGCCGAGCGAGGTTGATGGTCCAGCCGACCCCGAACACCTGCGGCACGAACAACCGGTCGTCGCCGGTGTTCCACCACCGCGATCGCGCGCGCTCGAGCGTGGGCATCCGGAAGTCGTACGGAACGATCCCGGCGACCGATCCTTCCCACGTGCGCTCCTCTGGGTCACGACGGAGCTGCTCGATCACCGCAGCGACGATGAGGCCCATCGCGACCAACTTCACGAACCTGCGGAACCGCTCCACGACGTCATCCTGTCACCTCGCGCTGGGAGCGGTCCTTCGAACCCTCCGATGGTCAGGGTCGAACGTGCACCCCGGGCAGTCCGTCGAACCCGGTCCGGTCGAGTGTGACCAGCTCGCGGTCCCGCGCTACGGCGGTTGCGGCGATCAGCAGATCATGTGCGCCTCGCGCGCGGCCGGCCCGTCGCGACTCGACGAGCAGATCCGCGTGCGCCCGGGCGACGTCCAGGTCGTAATCGTCGACGGGGATCGTTGCGAGCACCTGCTCAACGAACGTCGTGCGCTTCGGGCGGCGACGTGGGTCGGCGAGCGCGACGCCGACCCACAGCTCCGCCGCGGTGATCGCGGCGATCGAGACGTCGTCGTCGTCGTTGATCAAGGCGTCGAGCTTCGAGCCGCCACGCTCCACCGAAACCAGCACCGATGTATCCAGGATCACGCGTCCCAGGGGGTCACCTCGGCAGGCAGCCCGGTCCTGAGGGTCTCGAGGTCGTGGATCCAGTCGGGGTCACGCGGGGCATTTGCGAGGAGGTCTTTCACCGAGCGTCCGGTTGCTCCCGCGGCAGGCTCGATCCGCGCAACGGCGCGACCGTTCCTGCGGACCAAGAAGGACTCGCCTTCGTGCTCGACGGCGTCGAGCATCTCAGCGAACCTCCGGGCGGCGTCGGTGGCGCTGATCTCCCTCACGAACTCAGATTATCAGACCCTTGATCTGCGCCCGCGAACTCACGTTTGAGGTCGGGTCGAGTCCTCGTGTTGACGGCTCCGGCCTCGTTCATCAGGCTGGCCAGGACGTCGAGGGGGGGTCCGCATGATCCTGGTCGCGGGCGGGACCGGCACGCTCGGGAAACGTCTGGTTCCACGGTTCGTCGAACGCGGCGAGCCGGTTCGAGTCCTCGTGCGTCGTGCGAACACATCGATGCCCGAGCAGGTCGACCAGGTCATGGGCGACATCACCGATCCAGAGGCCTTGAAGAGAGCCGTCGCCGGTGCGAAGACCGTCGTCTGCGCGGCCACCGGGTTCGGCGGCATCGGGGGAGCGAACCCGCGGATCGTGGATGGTCTCGGCACCAGAGCGCTGATCGCGGCGGCCGCCGAAGCGGGCGTCCAACGGTTCGCGCTCGTGTCCGTCTTCCATGCGCGAGCCGATCACCCGAACGAGTTGCAACGCGAGAAGTACCAGAGCGAGCAAGCGCTCCGCGCCAGCGGGATGCCGTGGACGATCCTCCGACCCGTCCCGTCGATGGAGCGGTGGATCTGGGTCGTCGGCGAGAACGTTCCCGCCGGAGGCAAGGCGCTGGTGCTCGGCAAGGGCCAGAACCCCGTGAACTTCGTGTCGGCGGAGGACGTCGCATCGGTCGTCGTCGACGCTGCGACCGGCGCGAGCTCCCCGGGCCGCGTGATCGACGTTGCCGGTCCGGAGGACGTGACGCTGTTGGGCATCGTGGATGCGTTCACACTGGCGCTGGGTCGTCCCGTGCCGATCCGAAAGGTGCCACCGGCCGCCCTGCGCGCTATGTCCGTGCTCGCTCGCCCGTTCGCGCCGGCGCGTGCCTGGCAGGCTCGGGCAGCAGCAGTGATGGACTCGACGGATATGGCGATCCGGGCGCAACCACCTGACGGCGTGACGGGTCGGAGGACGCTCACCGAGGCGCTCGGGTCCATGGTCCAAGCAGCCGGGGACGGGCCGCTTCCAGAACCCTGACCGCCACTCGCGCCGCGTACGCTGGTGCCGATGCCCACGGTTCCGGCCTCCTGGATCGGTGCGGAGGACCCTGATGAGTCGGCTCGTCGTGACGGGATTCATGACGCTCGACGGCGTGATGGAAGCACCGGGGTTCGAGGAGCATCGGGATGGGAAGAACGCGTGGGCCATCCAAGCGACGACGAAGGACCAACAGCCGTACAAGGTCGATGAGCTCTTCGCGGCGGGCGCGATCCTCCTCGGGAGGGTCTCGTCTGCGGGGGGTCCGTCGATCGCTCGGACGATGCGCCCTTGGCGGAGCGCCTCGCGTCCAGCTTCACCGTCTTCAACTACGACCGGCGAGGCCGCGGCGACAGCGGGGACACGCCGCCGTACGCGATCGAGGCGTGAGGTGGAGGACGCCGGAGCCGTGATCGAGGCGGCCGGAGGGACGGCCAACCTCTGGGGATCCTCCTCGGGCGCGGCGCTCGCGCTCATCTGCGCGGAGCAGGGGCTGTCGATCTGAAGCTCGCGCTCTGGGAGCCGCCATACATCCCGGACGGTGTCCCGCGACCGCCCGCGGATCAGGTCGAGCAGTACGAGACGATGGTCGCCGAGGATCGACGCGGCGATGCCGTCGAGTACTTCATGTTGAAGGTGGTGGGTATGCCTCCCGAGTTCGTCGCCGGGACCCGCAGCCAGCCCTGGTGGGGGAAGACCGAGGCCCTCGCGCATACCCTCGCCTACGACGCGAGGATCATGGGTGATCACTACGCCCCGATCGAACGAGCGGCCTCGGTCAAGGTCCCGACCGCCGTGTTCGCCGGCGGCGCAGACATGCCGTGGATGCGAGACACGGCTGCCTCGTTGGCGGACGCGCTCCCGAACGGCGAGGTGCGGTTCCTCGACGGCCAGGGACACGATGTCGACCCCGCCGTGCTCGCCCCGGCGCTCGAGGAGTTCTTCCTCAAGGGGGACGTAACCGGATCGATACACGGCGGTCCGCGCCTGGGCCCTCCTCTCCCCGTACAAACGGTCCCGTTCGAGGGGGAAGGAGGCATCGTGCCGACGATCGATACCGGCGACACCGCCTGGGTGCTCGCCTCTGCAGCTCTGGTGATGTTCATGACGCCCGGCCTCGCGTTGTTCTACGGGGGACTCGTGCGGTCGAAGAACGTGCTCGGCACCGTGATGGAGTCGTTCATCGCGCTCGGGGTCGTCGCCGTCGTGTGGTTCGTGGCCGGATACGGCATCGCGTTCGGCCGGGATGTCGGGCTGGTGATCGGCATACCCGCCGGCCTTGGCGGCGCCGGAGCAGACCCGGTCGCGTTCGCGCCGACGATCCCGGGATCGGCGTTCGCCGCCTTCCAGATGATGTTCGCCGTCATCACTCCCGCGCTGATCGCCGGGGCGTTCGCCGAGCGCATGCGGTTCGGCGCCTACGTGATGTTCATCGGGCTCTGGTCGCTCCTGGTCTACTCGCCGATCGCGCACTGGGTGTGGGGCGGCGGCTTCCTAGGCGCGAACGGGATCGGGGCCCTGGACTTCGCGGGCGGGACCGTGGTGCACATCAGCGCCGGCGCTGCGGCGCTCGCAACGATCCTGTTCATCGGCAAGCGCCAGGGCTACCCACGACGAGCGTTCATCCCGCACAACGTGCCGCTCGTCCTGCTCGGCGCGGGGATCCTGTGGTTCGGGTGGTTCGGGTTCAACGCCGGCAGCGCGCTCGGGGCGAACGCCCTGGCAGCGTCCGCGTTCGTGACAACCCATCTCGGTGCCGCGGGTGCCCTGATCGGCTGGCTCACCGCGGAGCGCATCCGCCACGGGAAGGCCACGACGATCGGCGCCGCCACCGGGGCGGTCGCCGGGCTCGTCGCCATCACGCCCGCAGCGGGATTCGTCGAGCCGCTGCCGGCGCTCCTCATAGGGATGGCCGCCGGCGTGGTCTGCTTCTTCGCGGTCGGGTTGAAGGGTCGGCTGGGATACGACGACTCCCTCGATGTGGTCGGCGTGCACCTGGTCGGGGGAGTGACGGGTGCGCTGCTGACCGGCGTGTTCGCCACGCTCGCGGTCAACCCCGCTGGGGCCGACGGCAGCTTTGCCCAGGTCGGGCGACAGGCGATCGCGGTGGGCGTCACGTTCGGGTTCTCGTTCGTCGCCACGCTCGCGATCCTCAAGGTGGTCGACCTCGTGATGCGCATCAGGGTCACGCCCGAGGAGGAAGAGGAGGGGCTGGACGTCTCGGAGCACGGCGAGGTCGCGTACACGCTCCGCGAACGGTCACCACGCCGAGGCCGGATCCCGGCTGAGATGACGGAGGCGGAGCTCCAGGTGCTCCGCGAGGAGTTGGTCCTGGAGGCGGCGGCGCGGGTCATGGCGGAGGTTCGCGCCGGAGATCTGATCGAGGCAGAAGCGAAGCCGGTTCGAAGGGTCTACCGCCAGGCGTAAGCTCGAACGTGACCGGGGTCGTCCAGATCACGACAGGGCGTCGAACTCGGCGTCGGTGAGCTCGATCTCCAGCGCCGTCAGGTTCTCCTTCAGGTGCTCGATCGAAAGCGAGCCCGGGATCGGCAGCGACGCCGGCGACCGCCTCAGGAGCCATGCCAGGCGGATCTGTGCGGCCGTGGCACCGTGGTGCTCGGCGATCTCGTCCACCGCTGGAGCGCCGCCTTTGAGCGGGAAGTAGGGAACGAACACGATGCCCTCGCGGGCGCAGTGGTCGACCACGTCGTCCCATCCGCGCTCGGAGAGGTTGTAGTGGTTCTGCACCGCGGTGATCGCAACGATCTCGCGGGCCTGCTCGATCTGGTCGATCCCGACCTGCGAGAGACCGACGTGGCGGATCTTGCCTGCGTCGTGGTACGCCGCCAGCGTCCCGACGCTGTCTTGGAGCATCGTGTCCTCGTGCACGCGGTGCAGGTAGTACAGGTCGATCTCATCCGTCTTCAGTCGGAGCAGGCTCTCGTCGATCTGCG
>JALYLP010000465.1 GCA_030774195.1 Actinomycetota bacterium
TGAACAGCCACGCGAGGATCTGCTTGGCGCCGAACGAGTCGTAGTAGATCGTCCCGCGCGAGATCTCGCTCTGCGGCATCACCCGCTCGTCGAGCACGAGCGGCACGATCATGAACGAGGCCACGAGCAGCGATCCGACGACCACGACCGCCGCGCGCCCGATGCGTCGCAGGATCTCAGGGGGTCGCAGCAAGACCCACACGCCCACCGTGAGGAGGGCGAGGTAGCCGGTCAAGAGGTGGAAGCCGATCGTGAGCCCGACCGCGAGCGCGGCCAGCGCGTAGGAGCCCCGTCGACTGACCGCGCGCCACGACAGTCCCCACGCGAGCGGGAGCATCCAGGCGCCCCACAGCTGGGTCCACGTGCCGAAGCCGGCCCACACGTAGCTCCCGTCCTCGTAGCCAAGGCCCGGCTTCGAGACGAGCAGCGGCGAGACGAGCGCCCCGAGCGCAGCGGTCCACGGCGACCATCCGAACAGACGCATGCCCCAGTAGACGGAGACCGGCCAGAAGGACAACAGCAGGTACAGCGACCACTGGTAGACCAGGTGGGTGCCGAGCAGCACCGAGACGTAGGCGGTCAGGATGTGCGGCAGGCTCTGGTAGTGGTGAAACCGCGACGATCCCATCGCCAGGTACGGGTACCAGCCGTCGAAGGGGAGGTGCCCCTCGCGGATCCGGTGCTCCGCCCACCGCACCATCGAGGCGTGGATCGAGCTATCGTTCAGGAACTTCGCCGGCAGCACCTCGGCCCGCAGGATCCACAGGTTGAACCCGACGGCGAGGGCGACGAGCAGCAGCGGCGCGATCGCGACGTGTCTCGGACGCGACCGAGCGGTCCGCTCATCGTGATTCCTCACCGGCGGCTACGCTCGGCCTTTGGCTTCCGGGGGCAGGATCGTCCACGTATAGACCCGTTTGCGCCGGTCGAATACGCACTCGAACCAGATGTCTTGAGCCTCATCGTGATGGAGTTTCCCGACATCATCGGCGTCTCGGCACTCTTGGGGATTCGGCGCAGAGATGCTGCGACCCGCCTCCCGACGAGCACCATCGGACATCAGGGGTCGGGCTCGTCGAACAGGACCGGATGTTCAGATGGCTTCGGCCGCTGCGACGCCGCATCTGCCTCCGGCTCCATGGGCTGTTTGAAGTGCTTGCTCAGCGTGTCCACCTGACGCTGATACGCCGACCCGATCGACTCCCCGTAGAGGAGGCTCGGAGGCTCGACCATCCGCTCGAACGAGAGCTTACAAACGCGCTGGCGGTGTTCGATCATGAACGGCACGTCGTGGGCGCGTACCTCGAGGGCTGCCCGCGATCCGTGGAAACGACCGGCCACGTCGTATCCGAATCCGGGGTCGAAGAACCCGGCGTAGTGGGTGCGAAGCTCCCCGGCCGTCGGATCGTACGCCGCCATCTCCGCGGCGTACCCCGGCGGGATCTGGACGCCTTCCTCGGACAGGAGCAGGTAGAAGTGCTCGGGAGCCAGCACGATCCGGTCGCCCTCCTCCCGCTGCACCGGGTCCCAGTAGTCCTCCCATGCATAGGCGGCGGTCCGAGACATCTCCAGCGGGGGGACGAAGTCCCTCGCCCGGTACCCGACCCGGCCCATCGCGTCTCCTCGCAGGTCGAGGCTGAGGAACAGCCCGTCCGCCGTCACGAGATCCTGCTCAGGGACGGCGTGGTCCCCTCGGTAGAGGAGGGGTTCCTCTCTGTGCAGAGCATGGATCTCTTCGTCGGTAAGCCGCGACGGCCCGATCGACAGCCGCAGCTGGTTGAGCGCGAGTCCCTGCTTCACCCGTACGGTGAATGAAAGCGGCACGACCTCGAGATACAGACGACCCCGGTAACCCGGCCGGATCTCGTCGAACCGGAAGCTGTTGTCCGAGATGACCCGCGTGAACACGTCGAGCCGACCGGTCGAGCTCTTCGGATTCGTCTTCCCCTTCAGATCGGGGGGGAGCTGGAGCTCCTCGATCAGAGGGATGAGGTAAGGGCGGTTGGTCTCGAGCACGGCACCATCGCGACGGA
>JALYLP010000466.1 GCA_030774195.1 Actinomycetota bacterium
TCGCCGAGGTGGCGGCCCGTGGAGATCTTCACGTTCGCGTTGTTCGGGATGCTCGAAGTCGTCGCCCTGATCACCTCGACGGCTTCGTGGAACGATCCGTTCTCCAACGGCAACACGGGCGGGATCGTGAACACGGTGCTGGTCGTCCTGTTCATCTTCGCGGTCGTTGCGCTGCCGCTCACGATCCTCACGGCGTTCGCATCGACGGTGGTCCGGTTCAAGGGGTCGACCGGGGACGAGCGGCTCCAACTCAAGTGGTTCGCGACCGCTGCGGGGCTGACGGCGATCACGTTCGCGATCAGCGTGCCCTTCAGTGGCGACTCGCTGGTGTTCTCCATCCTCACGGACGTAGGTCTGGCGTTCCTCTACGTGGCGATCGCACGCGCGATCCTCAAGTACCGGCTCTACGAGATCGACGTCGTTATCGGCAAGACCGTCGTGTTCGCGACGCTCGTCGCATTCATCACCGTCGTCTATATCGGACTCGTGGTCGGCATCGGTGCGCTCGTTGGGAACCAACGCAGCCCGCTACTTTCGGCGATCGCCGCCGCGCTCGTCGCGATCGCGTTCCAGCCGGTCCGCCAGCGGGCGCGGCGATTGGCGAACCGCCTCGTCTACGGCAACCGCGCGACGCCGTACGAAGTCCTCACCGATTTCACGGCGCGCGCGGCGGAGACCTACTCGACCGAGGACGTCCTGCCGCGGATGGCGAGGATCCTTGCCGACGGCGTCGGCGCCACGCAGGCAAGGGTCTGGATCCGCGTCGGATCGGAGCTGCGGCCCGCGGCGTCGTGGCCGTCGAACGGGTCGGTGGAGCCCGTGCCGATCGTGGACCCCGAGCGGTTCGCGTTCCCCGAGCGCGAGCGCGCGTTCCCCGTTCGCTACGCGGGGGAGCTGTTGGGCGCGATCTCGGTGATCACGCCGCCTGCCGAGCCGCTCGCGGCCGACCGCGAGCAGCTCCTGAGCGACGTCGCACAGCAAGCCGCGCTCGTGCTGCGGAACGTCCGGCTGATCGAGGAGCTCCGCGAGTCGCGTCGCCGGATCGTCACGGCGCAGGACGAACGCGCGAAGGCGCTGGAGCGGAACCTCCACGACGGCGCGCAGCAACAACTCGTGGCGCTCGCGGTGAAGCAGCGCCTGGCCGAGACGCTCGTCGATCGGGATCCCGAGAAGGCGAAGTCGATGCTCGCCGACATCCAGACCGAGACGCAGGAGGCGCTCGAGACGCTCCGCGATCTCGCGCGGGGCATCTACCCGCCGCTGCTCGCGGACAAGGGGCTCGCCGCGGCGCTCGACGCGCAGGCACGCAAGGCACCCGTGCCGGTGCAGGTCTCGGCCGACGGCGTCGGCCGCTACCCGCAGGAGCTGGAGGCGGTCGCGTACTTCTGCTGTCTGGAGGCGCTCCAGAACGTGGCGAAGTACGCGAACGCGAGCCGGGCGGTCGTCCGCCTGTCGGAGGACGACGGCCGGCTGCTGTTCGAGGTCGAGGACGATGGGTCCGGGTTCGAGCCGGGGGCCACGCGCTACGGCACGGGCCTGCAGGGCATGGCCGACCGTCTGGACGCGGTGCGCGGCTCGCTCGAGGTCCGGAGCACGCCCGGACGGGGGACCACGATCGTCGGCCGCGTACCGGTTCCGACATGAAAGATCGCCCGCCCCTCGGGAGGGCGGGCGATCTGGACCCGACGCCTGGAAGAGGTTCAGTTCGGCAGCGGGTGGAACTGCGCCGGTCCGCCGCCCACCTGGATCGTGGTCGTCTTCGCCGGGCCGGTGTTCGTGGTGGAACCGGATCCGCCGGCGGGGCTCGAGCCGCCCGCGTTGGCGACGATGAGCGCGACCGCCAGCGCCACGGCCACCATCGCCGCGATCACCGCGTAGCGCCACGACCCGAAGCTCCGTCCCATCTGAACCGGGATCGCCTGGGTGCTCATCTCGATCCTCCTTCCGATCGTTCGCCGTTCGATGGTTGAACGGTATGGCGGGGGCTCGAGCGCGTCCGTGCCGTGCGTCACGGATCGAGGATGATCCTCCACACGCGCGGAACGTGACGCGGGCGAGTACCGAGGCCCCGCTTGTCGGAGGGCTGACGTAGGGTTGGCACCGGTACGACCGGCCGCTCCGGTGGCCGGCCCGATCTGGAGGAGGAGACGGATGGGCAACCCGATCACGTGGTGCGAGATCATCGGTCCGGACCCGGAGAAGACGGCAGCGTTCTACGCGGAGCTGTTCGGTTGGCACACGGACGCGATGGAGGGTGGGTACATCACGCTCGACACGCATGCGGGACGTGGCATGAACGGCGGCGTCACGACGCCGCAGGGTCAGGCGGCCAACCGCTCGATCTTCTACGCGGAGGCGGCGGACCTTCAGCCTCTGCTCGACAAGGCCGGATCGCTCGGAGGGCGCACCGTGATGCCGGTCACCGAGATCCCCGACATCGTCACGTTCGCCGTCTTCGCCGACCCGTGGGGCAACCACATCGGCCTGACGAAAGGCGATGGCAGCGGGCCGCCGGTCTCCGCGGGCGACAGCCCGCCCATCGACTGGGTCGAGATCGGCTGCGCGGAGCCGGAGAAGGCGTGGGACTTCTACCGCGATCTCTTCGGGTGGACGATCGAAGGGGACATGTCGGGTGAGGACGGAGCCCCCGTCCACGGCTCGTTCGACACCGGGGCATCCGTCGGGGCGCGCGGCGGCATCGGCAGCTCGCCCGACGGCGAGCCGCACGTCGACATCTACGCAGCGGTCGACGACCTGGCGAAGTACCTGGAGCGGGCCGCGGGTCTCGGCGGCATGGTCGTGATGCCGGCGATGAAGGTGGACGAGGAGACCGGGATCGCCATGTTCACCGATCCGCAGGGAGGGACGTTCGGCCTCTACTCCGGCTCCTCGCACTGACGACGGTTCCGAGCTCTACCCTTCGCCGAGCCGGTCCAGCGCGTCGTACGCGGCGTACTTGTAGGTCTCGCTGAGCGAGGGGTAGTTGAACACCATCTCGATGAAGGTCTCGACCGTGCCTTCGAGCCTCATCACGGCCTGGCCGACGTGCACGAGTTCGCACGCCCGCTCCCCGACGCAATGGCACCCGATCAGCCTTCGCGTCGCACGGTCGAAGACCAGCTTGGTCATGCCATCCCGATCGCCGATGATGGCTCCCCGGGCATTGTCTCGGAACAACGCGCGACCCACGACGACGTCGATGCCTCCTGCGCGGGCGTCCTGCTCGGAGAGTCCCACGCTGCTCACCTCCGGGATCGTGTAGACGCCGTACGGCAGCTGGCTGGCGACGTACCTGTCTCGGACCAACCCGAACGCCTGGGAGACAGCCACGCGCGCCTGTTCCATCGATGACGTGGCGAGGGCAGGTGCTCCGATCACGTCGCCGGCCGCGTAGATGCCCGGCACGGACGTTCGGAACGCCTCGTCCACCACGACCCGGCCCCGTTCGTCGGTCTCGACCCCGAGCTCGTCCAAGCCGAGATCCGCCGTGTTGCCCACTCGGCCGGCTGTGACGAGCACCTTCTCCGTCACGATCGTGCCGCCCGACGGGAGCGTGGAGACGAGCTCCGCCCCGCGTCGCGTGACGGCGTCGGCGCGTTGACCGAGATGGAACGACACACCGAGGTCGCTCATCCCCGTGGTCATGCGCTCCACGATCTCGGTGTCCAGGAACGGCATGAGCGGCACCCGTCGCTCGACGAGGTGGACGTCCGTGCCCAGCACGGCGAACATCGACGCGTACTCGCATCCGATCACGCCACCTCCGAGGACCGCGAGCGATGCGGGGACGTGGTCGATCTCCAAGATGCTGTCGGAGTCGTGCACGTCGGGGTCCTCGAACGGGATCCCCGATGGCCGGAACGGGCTCGACCCGGTCACGATCAGAATCACGTCCGTCGTCATCCGGCGTCGCTCACCGACGTCATCGGTCACCTCGACCGTCCCCGCGTCGATCAGGCGCGCCGATCCGTGCACCAGCTCGACCCCGTGGCGCGCGAGGTTCTCGAGCATCCGATCGGTCTCCAACTCGCGGACGGCGTTCTTCCGCTCGATCAGCTTGGCGATCTCCAAGTGGGGGGCGACGTCGATGGAGACGCCGTACA
>JALYLP010000467.1 GCA_030774195.1 Actinomycetota bacterium
CGTCGGCATCACGCGCGAGGAGGCGGAGCGCATGCTCGGAGGGAAGGTCGCCACCGAGGACTAGTCACTTGGCCGTACCATCGGTACAGCACCGCAAGGGAAGGGGCGCCGTTTTTGGCGCCCCTTCGCGTTGCATCGGAAGGAATATCCGCCTCGGCCGGGATGCGCAGTTTGCCTCCTCACCACGCATGTGTTAGACCGAGCGGGTTGCGTAATCGCGCGACGGAATAAAGAGGGGGTAGTTGCGATGAGTTGGACGCGGTCTGGCAGGGTGGGCGTCCTCACGCTCGGCGTACTGGCGCTAGCGATTCCTGGAAGTCTGATCGGATTGGCGCATTCGTTCGATGCCCAGTCCACGGTGACCATCAAGTACGGGCACGTCCGCCACGCCTTCGTCGGCAGGGTTTCCTCGCCTCGTGTCCTCTGTGTGGCGGGCCGAACCGTCAAGGTGTTCAAAGCCATACCGGGTCCGAACAGATTGATCGGTATTGATGCGACCAACGCGAGGGGTAGGTACGCGGTTCACCGTCGGCACCCGCACGGCTTCTTCTATGCTCGGGTAACCAGGAGCGATACGGAGAGCTACGGGCATTCGCACGTGTGCGAAGGGGATCGATCACCCACGATCCACGTACGCCGCTGATCGGTTCCTGAGCCCGAGCCAGAACCGGGGAGGCATGGGAGGCATCGCGCCCCAGCATCTCGCTGTCGTCGATGAGGTCCTGACTAGGGTCGAACCGTTCTATGCAGGACGACGGGTGGCCGTGACCGGGGGGATGTCGTTCATCGGGAGCCATCTAGTGGAAGCCCTTGTCACGACGGGGGCGTCTGTGGTGGTGGCCGACGATCTGAGCAGCGGCCGCGAGGACAATCTCGCCACCGTCCGTGATCGCGTCGAGTTCCTGCACGGCGACCTGCGTGATGCCGACGTCGCGCGCGAGTCATGTCGTGACGTCGACGTGCTCTTTCAGCTTGCAGCGATGCATGGCGGCCGCGGATACATCGACACGCACCCGGTCGAATGCCTCAATAACATGAGCCTCGACCACACGATGTTGGCGGCGGCGGCCGAAGCCGGGGTGCAAAAGATTATCTACGCGAGCTCCGCCTGTGTTTACCCCGTCCATCTCCAAACCGACGCAGCCGACCGCCTTCTCCTTTCTGAGGGAGACGCTAACTTCGACGAAGTGGGAAAGGCCTTCCCCGATGGAGAGTACGGCTGGTACAAGCTGACGGGCGAGCTTCAGCTGCGTGCCTTCCACAGGCAGTTCGGCGTCGACGGGGTCGCTTGTCGGATCTTCACGGCCTATGGCGAGCGCGAGAACGAAAGTCACGCGGCGATCGCGCTGATCGCCAAGGCCGTCGCGCGGATGGATCCCTACCCGATCTGGGGCAATGGGACGCAGACGAGGAATTTCACGTACGTGGGCGATACGGCTGCCGGGCTGCTACTCGCCGGCGCCCGGATGGCGGGATTCGACGTCGTGAACGTTGGTACCCCAGAGCACCATACGATTGACGAGCTGATCGACGTCATCTTCGACCTCGTTGGCTGGCGTCCGAGCCGGATCGATCGACAGCTCGAAAAGCCGGTAGGCGTACGATCGCGCGCAGCGGACGTTTCGCGATCGCGACAACTCCTCGGTTGGACGCCTACTTACTCCGTCGCTGTCGGCGTCGAGCGAACGCTTCGTTGGTACGAGTCAGCGGTTACGGCGGAGCGTCTCGCGTCCCTCGAGTCGTTGCTCATGGAGCGTTAGGGGACGACCGTATGGCCACCGACGAATTCGTGCTGATGGAGGGGCCCACGACCGGGGCCAGGGTCAGGATCGATGTCGTGATGCCAGCCCACAATGAGGGGGCAACGATTGGCCAAACGATCCGGGAGTTCCACCGTTCTGCGAGCGAGATGGGCAGCATCGAGGCCAGGTTCGTCGTCGCCGAGGACGGCTCGACGGACGATACGTGTGAAGTCGTCCGGGCGGTCGCCGCCGAAGTTCCCATCCGCTTGCTCACGTCTCCCGATCGCAAGGGTTACTCGCGAGCGGTAGTCGACGGAATCTGGGAGACGTCTGCTGCCCTCGTCTGCGTCGTCGACAGCGACGGGCAGTGCGATCCAGCGGACCTGCCCGCCTTCGTCGAGGCGCTCTCCGGTCGCGACGTGGTCGTCGGGTACCGTAACCCGCGCATAGACCCTTGGTTCCGCCGCTTCATCAGCGGTGCGTTCAAGCTCGTTTACCAGCGGCTGTTCCCGGTTCGGCTGCGGGACCCCTCGTGCCCATATGTGCTCCTGCGTCGCGACGCGGTCGCGCCTCTCTTCCGCGGGAATCCCGGGCTCCTCCGGCAAGGGTTCTGGTGGGAGTTCAACGCTAGGGCGATCGCTGCGCGCCTCATAGTCGGGGAAGTTCCTGTCAATCACCGGGTTCGGACCGCTGGCACGACGCGGGTCTACAAGATGAATAAGATCCCCGGAATCGCCTTCGAGCATCTTCGAGCGTTATTCGTGCTCCGCCGGGAGCTGCGGGCGCTACCGCCGGTTCCCCAGCCTGGATGAGTACGGAGCCTGAGCGGAACGTCCTCGCTGCAGCGCCGGATGTGCCCGAGTCTTCTGCGGACGTGGCCGAATCCGATTCCCCGGCTTGGCTCTCGACCCCCGGGGTCCTTCTGATCGCGGGGATCACCTGGTTCTCGGTCATCCGATTCGTGATCCTCCATGGACCCTGGCTCAGGCCGACAGGGCGCGATCTGATCCGCTGGCTGGAGGATCCGACGATCGGTGGCCCACTCCGACCGCCCGCAGGCGCGCCGATCGAAATCCTCGCATTCGGCATCTGCCTGGCCATCGGGTGGTGGGGGAGCGAGCTGCTCCTACATCGGACAAGTGCCTCACGCGACCGGCCGCTCCGGTGCGGACTCACGCTCGTCCTTGCAATCGCTGTACTCGGATACGTGGGGATGGCTGCAGTCGTGGCGGGCAGACTCAGCGCGGGGGTCATTTGGTTGATGCTCGGCGTGTTCGCCATCGCGCTCGCCGCTGCACAGTGGCGGATCCGCCCGGCCCTGGGGCCTCCCGCCAGTCGGGCGACAGACGGCTCTTCCCGGTGGCTGAGGATCCTCTTCCTCGCGCTGTGCGGGGGTGTGCTGGCCCTGATCGCGATCCACGCGATCATGAGCCCGGTCCAAGAGTGGGATGCGACCGTATACCATGCGGAGACTGCGCGGCGTTGGTTCTTGGAACGACCTTCCCCAACGCTCGTCTTCGGGCCGTCGGTCGGGTTCGAGATCAGCGCGAATTACCCGCCCTTGTTTCCTGCATCGGGGGCCGCCATGTACACGCTGATCGGTCGCTTCGACGACTTCTCCTTGCGTGTGACCTCGCCGGTCGCCTTCGCGGGTTTACTCCTCATGCTGTTCGGATGGACGCGTCACCGATTCGACGTCACAACGGCTCGCGTGTCCGTCGTGCTCGCGCTCTGTCCGCTTACCGTCCTCTATGCGGGCTGGCCCACCGGATACGTGCTGCTCGCCGCGCTGTTCCTCGCGGTCGTTATCTTGGTCGACCTCGCGGCAGAAGACGGAGGCCGGTGGACCTGGGTTGCCGCCGGGGTCGTAGCGGGACTGGCGATTCTGACGCATGCGTACGGAATCTTGGCCATTCCCGCCGGACTCGCTGCGGTCATCGTCCGGCGTCAACGGTTCTCGAACGTAGCTTTGTTCGTCGCGGTGGCGGCGGTCGTCGCATCGCCCTGGTTGCTGCGGAACCTCGTCCAGCTCCACGACCCGTTCTACCCACTAGGGAGCCCGCTCTTCCACGGCAAGGGCCTTGTTGAGCCGATGTGGAGCGCCAGCAAAGCTGAGATCAAGACAAATGCCTTGGGGTATTGGGGTTCGGGGTCTAGCGGACAGGTCCGCACGGTCGAGCTCTCGTCCTTGTTCTTCGATCGTCACCTTCCGGCCGTCGGGGCGTACGTCGGCATGGTTGCGGGCTTCGCGATGTGGCGACGTCAGCCTCGTCTTGCCTTCATGAGCGTCGTGCTTGCGATAGTCGGACTCGCCGCGTGGCTTCCCGGCTGGTATTGGTTGCGGGCGCTGATCGTCGCGGTGCCGGTCGCTGCCGTCCTCGGTGCCTGGGTGTTGATCTCCGCCTGGCGGACCGCTCGCCGGCGGGTGACGGATCGCCATGCGGCGTCGCCGGCGCTTCGGGTGCCCCACGCAGCGATCGCCACCGCCGGCGCCGCGTCGCTGTTCGTGTCTGGCGTGGTGGCGTTGGCGCTTGCGATTGCTGGGCCCAACCAGGCGACCTGGACGACCAACCTGGGCGAGGGCGATAACCTGATGCAAAGCGTGGAGAACCTCGGAGCGCCGGAACGGCAGCTGTGGACGACGTTCGGTGGCGACGTCTCGCTGTGGGATTGGATCAACAACCATATGGATTCCGACAACCGTGTCGCGACGTTGGATGTCCGGACCTACTACCTCGATGCCCCCCAGGATCTGTTCTATCTCGACGGCCTAGAGGCCGAGCCATTGGCACACATGACGAGCTCCCGGGAAGTTGAGGATTACCTACTCGACCAGGGGGTGCGGTTCGTGGCGATTCCGGGCTGGAGTGTGACGAACCCATCCCGACATCCCCTCGTGAGCCGGCTGTCCGTGTTCCGTTTCCTCGGCTCCGGCCGATTCCCCGTGGTCGCTGTCTTCCCGACGGGTCTCACCGAGACGCCAAGCCTCGTGTATGCCGTCGGACCAACCCCCCTCACTGCGTCTGTCGGGATCTACCCTGGGCGCGTCGGACCGCCAGGTCGAGTTGCGACGATCTCGGTTGGGATCGCGACTCCGCGGATCGGCGTCCCCTTGGGCTCCCATCCGGACGAGGTCACGTTCGAATACGAGAGCGATGGGGCAGGGTCCTTTGACCTGAACCTGTGGGATCCGAAGACCGGCACGTGGCGAACCGTCATGGCGGTGACGACGACAGGATTGGGTTGGCAAACGTTGAACGTCCCTCTGCCCCGCTCAGGGGACTACGCCCAGTTAGGCATCTACGTGAGGGGAGCGCCCGTGCGGATCCGAGCCGTCCGTATCGTCCCTCTCGCTGACGGAGCCGGAACCGGTTCGTGATGGTGCGAACGGAGACAGAGGTACCCGAAGAGGGCGACGTCAATGCTCCCGTAGACCAGCGTCCGGAGTGGTCTCCGCTGCTCGTCCTCGCGATCTCCGCAGTTGTGCTGTTCGTCGTTGCTCGTTTCTTCGGTTCCAACTGGGGATGGTTTCGCCCGTTCCTTCGTGACCTTGATCGGTGGACCGGGCACCCGTCGATCGGGGGGATTTGGACGGGTCCGGCAGGACCACTACCACGCGCGCTCGCGGTCGTCGCTCTCGGCGCGGGGCTCGGGTGGGAGGCGGCGCGGGTTCTCGTGCGATGGATGGACCTCGCGGGGGAGAGAATGCTTGTGGCAGGCATCGCCATCGTCCTCGGCATCGGCGTGCTCGGGTACGGGGGGATGCTCGGCGTCGTGCTCGGCGCACTCTCGGCGCCGGTATTGCTCGTCTGCTTCATGGCACTCGGCGCCTCGCTCCTGGTCCTCGACAGACGAGCGAAGCGGCAAACCACAGAGGCGCCGGCGGTCGTGCATGGCGCGCCGGCTGCTTCCGCCCCCCGCCGTTCCCGCCTCGTCATCATCACCGCAGCATTCGCAATCGTCGTCCTCGCGTTCACGACTCTCCACGCGGTTCTGTCACCCGTTCAGGAATGGGATGCAACCGTGTATCACGCCGCGAGCGCGAGACTCTGGTTCCTTGAACGCCCGGCGCCGCCCGTTCTTTACGGCCCGTCGATCGGGATCGAGATCAGCGAGAACTACCCTCCGCTGTTTCCGGCGGCCGGTGCCGCGGCGTACACGTTGCTCGGGCGCTTTGATGATCTCTACCTTCGCGTTTTTGCGCCACTGCTATTGCTGTCCACCGTCCTTATGACCTTCGGGTATGCGCGCCGGAGATTCGACGAGCGGACCGCAAGTTTTGCAGTGTTGATTCTGCTGGGCACGCCGCTGATGGTCATGTATGGCGCATGGCCCACCAGCTACATCCTGCTCGCGCCGCTGCTGCTCGCGAGCGCCATCGCGGCCGACTCCGCAGCTGTAGGTGGAGGCTCGGCTCGGTGGGCGGCCGCGGGAGTAATTGGTGGGCTTGCCATCCTGTCTAACGTGTACGGCTTGATGATTCTCCCGATCGGAATCGCGGCGGCGGTGATTCGCGGCCGGTCTCGACGGTTCCGCAGCATGGCGATCTTCGTCGGGGTTGCGCTGCTGGTTGCATCGCCATGGCTGCTCCGCAACTTCGTTTGGCTTCGCGACCCCTTCTATCCGCTCGGAACTCCGCCGTTCATAGGCAAGGGGCTTACGGATCCGCTGTGGAGTTCGGCGAAGGACGCGATCAAGAGCGCGGCGCTGTTCTACTGGGGGACCACATCAGCGGCGGCGCCCCGTCTGGACGAGCTCACGACCGCCCTCTTCGACATGCATCTACTGCCGGTCGGGCTCTACCTATGTGTCGCTCTGGGGTTCGGACTCTGGCGACGCTCGCCCACGATGCTCTATCTCGCGACTGCCCTGACGATCATCATCCTAGTCTTGCTCGTCCCCGGTTGGTACTGGCTCCGCGCAATCGTTCCAGGGCTACCAATCGCTGCGCTGCTCGCCGGCAGAGGAGCCGCGGCATTGATCGATTCCGGTCGTTCGGCAGGCCGGGCCGGGGGAGCACTCGGGCGCATCGCACACGCAGCAAGCGTCCTGACTGTCGTCGTCGTCCTGGTGGCCGGCGGCGTTCTCGGCGCGTCCCTCGCGATCGCCGGGCCCAACCAGGGGACGTGGACGACGAACCTGCACGCGAGCGACGATCTGATGCGCAGCGTCGAGAACCTGGGAGCACCCGAGCGCCAGCTTCGGGCGACGTTCGGGGACGACGTATCGCTGTGGGGCTGGATCAACCGCCACATGGATTCCGAGCACCGCGTCGCGACGCTCGAAATCCGTACCTACTACATCGCCCAGCCGGAGGACCTGTTCTATCTCGACGGCCTTGAGGCAGAGCCACTGGTGCACATGTCGAGTCCCGCGGAGGCGGAGGGCTACCTGCTTGACCAACACGTGGGCTACATCATGATTCCGTCTTGGGCTTTCGATCGAGTCACCCAGCGGCCGTACGCACGAGTGTTGCCGCTCTTCGCAATGCTTGGCTCGCCTCGTTTTCGCGCAGTGGCTGCGTTCTCCGTTCACGGGAATCCGATTGAGAGCACGGTTTACGCAGTTGGCTCCAGGTGATCGAGCTCGAGAATAATGCCGACTAGCTCTGACGTTGGAGAGTCCGCCTTACGACTCTCACACGATCACACCATCGGTTCGGACGCAGGATTGCGATCTGCCTCGTACTCGGCCACTAAGGAGGCGAGCGGCGCCCCGCCGACCTCGGCGAAGACGGCCTCGCGGTAGCTGCCGTCGCCCAAGCGGCGCGAGAGCTCCGAAACGGCACCCGGACGCCTCTCCTCCAGCCACGCGAGGAGATCGGCGGTCGTTTGGTAACCGGCCGTGGCCTTCCCCGGTTCGAAGTGCGCGAAGGTCCACGACGCGTCGAACCCGAGCACGTCGCGGACGTGGTCGGCGATGCCCTCGATCAGCCAGATCGTGGAGACGTCGTAGTCGGGGGCGCGCATGTAGGCGTGCGTCAGCTCGTGCAGGACGCACCCGACGTCGTCCGGGTGCTCGCGGAACCAACGCTCGCTCAACGTGATCGTGAGTCCGCCGGTCACCCCCGGGGGTCCGTCCGGATCTACCTCGATCGTTACAGCCGGTAAGCGAGGGTCGAGGCCGATCAGTCGCGCGACCGCCGCGCCGTGCTCCTCGACGAGTCCTTCGGCCCACACCCTGATCCGGTCCCGGTCACGCCGGCCCATGGTCCCTCGCGATCCGGCGCAGCTCGCCATGCACCGCAGGCGAGCCGGCCAGGATGTCGCCCGACAGGTAGCCGGCACCGCCGTCCCAGTCGGTGACGAGCCCGCCGGCCTCTTCCACCAGGAGGCCGCCCGCCGCGACGTCCCAGGGTGCGAGGCCGAGCTCGAAGAAGCCGTCGAAGACCCCGCACGCGGCCCAGGCCAGGTCGAGACACGCGGCGCCCGGCCGGCGGAGATCCTCGAATAGCTCGAACGCCGCGGTGAACGCGGCCAGGTACTTCGGGAGCCGGTCCTTCCGGCGGAAGGGGAATCCCGTTCCGACCACTGCCCGTTCCCGTGGACGCTCGGACACGCGGCACGGTTCCGAGGTCCCACCGGCGGCTTCCCAGATCGCTCCAGCACCGCGCGCGGCATGCCACGTGTCGCCTAGGAAGGGCGCGTGGATCGCGCCCGCGACGGGGATCTGGTCCTCCACGAGCGCCACGGATACCCCGACGGCTGGGAAGCGGTGGATGAAGTTGGTGGTCCCATCGAGCGGATCGACGATCCATCGCAGGCCTTCGCTCATCCCGCCCGACTCCTCGCCGAGCATCGCGATGTCCGGTGTTTCCTCGTGGAGGAACGATCTGATCGCCGCCTCGCTCGCGACGTCGAC
>JALYLP010000468.1 GCA_030774195.1 Actinomycetota bacterium
GCCCGACGCCGGCGCCCTCCGCTTCGACCGACGGGTCACCGATTGGCACACGGTTGCCGACGAGTCGGAGGCCTTCTACCTGCGGATCGCCGGGGCGGGGCAGTATCGCTACCCCGGTGCGGACCTCGGGATCCTGGTGACGCGCGGTCGGTTCATGAACGACGAGCATGAGCTGCTCGATCGCACCAGGAGCTGGATCACCGGGGTCAAGGCGCAGTACGCGAGCGTTCCGCTCGATCGCGACGAACCGATGCCACGCGACCGGGAGCCGTTCGGGTTCAAGCTCCTCTGACGGTGCTCGACGGCGGTGCTCGACGGCGGTGCTCGACGCCCGCCCGTCGTCCTGCGAGCATCTGCGCGGCCATGCGGATGCTGCCGTTCACGTTCCGCTCCATCGAGGAGCTCGAGCTCGGGGAACGCTGGCGCGCCGTCTTCGAGGAGCGGTGGCCGCACTACCGGGAATGGTTCCTCCGCGACGGCGAGGAGGCGCGCCCCTCGTACGCGACGAGCGCTCGGATGCTGCGCGCGCACATGCCCGAGCTCGTACCCGCGTACGAACGCGTCGTCGAGCTGGCGGGGGGCGGCGACCTCGCGGCTCGCATGCTGTCGCTCTACCAGCCGCCTCCGTACCTCGCGGCCTGCTCGCAAGGTGCATGGACGCGCGAAGGGGGGCCGCTGCTCGCTCGCAACTACGACTACGCGCCCTCACGGTTCGAGGGGCTGGTCTGGTCCACGCGCTTGCTGCAGCGTCGCGTGATCGGGATGAGTGACTGCCTCTGGGGCCTGCTGGACGGGATGAACGACGCGGGGCTGGCCGTCTCCCTGACGTTCGGCGGCCGGCAGGTCCTGGGCGAAGGCTTCGGGATCCCGATCGTGACGCGGTACGTTCTGGAGACGTGCGCGACCGTCGATGAGGCACGGGCGACGCTCGCGCGTCTCCCGTATTCGCTCACCCACAACCTCACGCTGGTCGACCGGAGCGGGCGGGTCCTCACCGCATACCTTGCGCCCGACCGTGAGCCGATCTTCCGCGACTTCCCGGCGGCCACCAACCATCAGGGCATCGTCGAATGGCCCGAGCAAGCCCGCGCGACCCGCACGATCGAACGCGAGCGGGCGATCGTTCGTTCGTTGGAGGATCCCTCCATGGACGCCGCCGCGTTCACCGAGAACTTCCTGCGAGCTCCGCTCTTCTCGACGTCGTACGCGCACGGCTTCGGGACGCTCTACACGGCGGTCTATCGCGTCGGCGAAGGTGTCGTGGAGTATCGCTGGCCCGCCTACGCCTGGCGCGTGGGCTTCGACGCGTTCCACGAAGCCGAGCACGTCGAGGTGCTCAAGGAGCCGACCTTCGTCGGCTCGATAGGCTGATCCCGGGAGGCGAGGCACCGATGCGATCCGAGACGATCAGCGTCAACACGCGAGGCCGGCGTGTGAGCGATCTGACGGATCACGTTCGCGCGTTCGCGCGCGAGGCCGGGGGAGACGGCCTCGTCCACCTCTTCGCGCCGCACGCGACCGCGGGTCTCGCGCTGATGGAGACGGGGAGTGGCTCGGAGGCGGATCTGGACGAACTCCTCGCGCGGATCGTGCCGCGGGACGACCGGTATGTCCATCGACACGGGAGCGAGGGGCACGGTGGCGACCACCTGTTCCCCATCCTCGTCGCGCCGTCGCTCACGGTCCCTGTCCTCGACGGCCAGGTGGAGCTCGGCACGTGGCAGTCGGTGGTGCTGATCGATCCCAACCGAGAGAACGACGTGCGGACCGTGCGTCTCAGCTTCGTCCCTGCGTAGCGCGCTAGAGGTACTGTCCCGGCGCGCGGTCCCAGGCGGCCGGTTGCGAGGAAACGGCCTGGACGTCGCGCTCCCGCAGGAGCACCAGGTCCTCGCCGTCCAGCTCGACCTCCAGTCCCGCGGATGGGAGGAACAGGACCCGATCGCCTTCCTTCGCGACCCGAACCTCGGGGCCGACGAGGGTCACGTCGCCCCAAGACAGGCGCTTGGGGGCCGGCATGGCCGTCGCCGGGATCAGCAAGCCGGCGGAGGTCCGGCGCTCGCCGTTCTCCGACGCTCGCACGACGAGGCGGTCACCGGTGAGCTTGATCTCCGGTGTCGCCGCGGCCTTCTTCGAACGGGTGCCGCGCGCGTTCCGCGCCGTGGTCGACGCCTTCGGCGCCGCGCTCGCTCCCTTCGTGCGTTCCTTGGGGGTCGGCACGACCCGAGTCTACGAGCCGACCCGCTAGCATGGGCGGCCGATGAGGGCCCGCAAGCTGATCAAGACCGCGGTCGCGGAGCTCAAAGCATCCGAAGCGATCGACCATTGGCAGAAGGGTCGGGAGCGCATCGAAGCGGAGGATCTCCTCGCGTTCGTGATGGGGGGCGACGAGCCCGACCCCGACGACAAGATCGGTGATGCCGAACACGCGGAGTTCGCCCGACTCGTCGCCCGCCGAGCTACGGGCGAGCCGATCCCCTACATCAAGGGATACACGGAGTTCCGGGGCTTGGAGCTCGTCTCGGAGCCCGGGGTGTTCGTCCCGCGCGATTCGTCCGAGTACCTAGCGGAGCAGGCCGTCAAGCGGCTCCGCGGCCGTCGATCGCCGGTCCACGTCGACCTCGCGACCGGCGCCGGCACGATCGCATTATCGGTCGCGAACGAGGTGCCGAAGGCCACGGTTTACGGGACCGATCTGTCCGAGGACGCGGTCAAGCTGGCCCGCCGCAATGCCCGCCGGCTCGGTCTGAAGGTTCGTTTCGCCGCGGGGGACGTCTTCGGCGGACTGCCCAAGACGATCGCGGGAACCGTGGATGTGATCACGGTCCATCCTCCGTACGTCGCGATGGACGAGGTCGACGACCTGCCCGATGAGATCAAGGACTGGGAGCCGGTGCATACGCTTACGGACCGCAGCAGTGACGGCCTGGGGTTCGTCCGTCAGACGGTGGAGGAGGCGCCGGCCTGGCTCGGCCCGAAGGGGTGGCTCCTCATGGAGACCGACCCGGACCGTGCTCGCGACGTGAAGAAGGTGATGGCAGACGGCGGATTCCGCGACGTTCGCAGCACGAAGGGCGGCGACCTGAAGATCACCCGCGTGATCGTCGGGCGGCGTCCGGCGTGACCGACCCGCGCGTCGTCCCGTACGGCAGCTGGTCCTCTCCCATCACGCCTGCCATGCTCGCGAGCTCGTCCGTCCGGCTCGGTTCCACCTGGTTCGATGACGGACTGGTGTATTGGACCGAGACCCGTCCGGACGAGGACGGTCGGGTCGTGCTCGTCCGCGCGGACGCGTTCTCCTCGCCGGTCGACGTCCTGCCGGCCGGGACGAACGTCCGTACACGCGTGCACGAGTACGGCGGCGGCGCCTTCGCCGTCCATCGAGGCACGATCTACTTCTCCGAGTTCACCGATCAACGGCTCTACCGCCACGTTCCGGGGAGCGGCGAGCCGGTCGCGATCACGGAGGACACCCGGGGCGCGTACCGCTACGCGGACGGCAGCGTGACGCCCAACGGTGCCACGTGGATCGGGGTCCGCGAGCGACACGCCGGCGAACGCGTTCCCCAGGACGTCACGAACGAGCTGGTCGCGATCGCGACCGATGGGTCGGCGGAGCCGCTCGTCATCGCCTCGGGGAGGGACTTCTACTCCGATCCCCGGATCGCGCCCGACGGCGCAACGATGTGCTGGCTGGCCTGGGATCTGCCATGGATGCCGTGGGACGGTTGCGAGCTGTACGAAGCGGAGCTCTCGCCCGACGGTTCGCTCGGCGAGCATCGAACCGTTGCCGGACGCGACGGCGAGGAGTCGATCTGGCAGCCGTCCTGGAGCCCGACGGGGGAGCTCTACTGGGCCAGCGATCGGAGCGGCTGGTGGAACCTCGAGCGGGAGCGAGCGGGTACACGGGAGACCGTGTGCCCGCGCGCCGCCGAGTTCGGGTGGCCGCATTGGGTCTTCGGCGGGTCTTCGTACGCGTTCCTCGCCGACGGGAGGATCGCATGCCACTACGGCAGCGGCGGTGTGCAGCACACCGCGTTGCTCGATCCCTCGACCGGTGAGCTCGTCGATCTGGATGTCCCCCACACCGCGGTGAGCTATCCGGCGCTGGTCGCCGAGGGTTCGCACATCGCGTTCATCGCCGGAGGACCGGATCTCCCGGAGCAGGTGGTGCTGCTCGACTTCACGAGCCGGGCCGTCGACGTGTTGCGGGAGAGCGCGAGCACCGAGGTGGATCCGGCGGTGTTCTCCATCCCGCGACAAGTCGAATTCCCGACAGAGGGTGACCGGACGGCGTTCGCCCATGTCTATCTGCCCACGAACCCGGGGTTCCACGGTCCCGAGGAAGAGCGGCCACCCCTGATCGTGATCAGCCACGGCGGTCCGACCTCGGAGTCGACCCCGACGTTCTCGCTCCAGACCCAGTTCTGGACCAGCCGCGGGTTCGCGGTGGTCGATGTGAACTACGGAGGCAGCACGGGCTACGGCCGCGCGTACCGTCAACGGCTCAACGGAACCTGGGGCATCCTGGACACCGCGGACTGCATCAACGCCGCGCGCCACCTGGCGGAGCAGGGTTCGGCCGACGGTGACCGGCTCCTGATTCGTGGCGGGTCGGCCGGCGGGTACACGACGCTCTGTGCGCTGGTGTTCCACGACGACTTCGCCGCCGGCGCCAGCTACTACGGGCTTGCCGACCTCGTCCCGTTCGTGGAAGGCGGCACGCACAAGTTCGAGTGCGAGTACCTCTACACGCTGGTCGGCCCCTACCCGGAGGAGGCCGAACGCTACCGGGCCAGGAGCCCCATCAACTTCGTCGACGATCTGCGAACGCCGATGCTCGTCCTCCAGGGTGCCGAGGATGCGGTCGTCCCGCCGGCGCAGGCGGAACTGATCGTGGAGGCGCTGAAGCGCAAGCACCTGCCCTACGCGTACCTGCTGTTCGAGGGAGAGCAGCACGGGTTCCGGAAGGCGGACTCGATCATCCGCGCGCACGAGGGCGAACTCTCCTTCTACGCGCAGATCCTGGGGTTCGAACCGGGCGACCCGATCCCGCGGTTGCCGATCGAGAACCTGCCGGCCTGAGGGCGAGGCTTGAGCCTCAGCCGCCGATCATGGACATCGAGCGTTCGGGCTGGACGAAGTCCGGATGGTTGATCCGGTGCCCCGACCATTTCGCCCAGACGCCGTCGCGGATCAGGTCCGCGAGCTCCGCGTCGGAGGCCCCCGCGCGGAGCGGTGAGCGCAGATCGGTCTCGTCCATCGCGAACAGGCAGCTGCGGAACGCGCCCTCGGCCGTCAGCCGGAGCCGGTTGCACGTGTCGCAGAAGGGCTCCGTCACGCTCGCGATCACGCCGACCGCGCCCGGCGCCCCGTCGGCGAACCGGTAGGTCGTCGCCGGCTCGATGCCACGGTTCGCGCCCTCGAGTGGGTACGTCCGGTCGATCGCCTCCAGGATCCGGGCCGCCGGGACGACCTTGGACCGTTCCCAGGCATGGTCGGCATCGAGCGGCATGTATTCGATGAAGCGGACCTCGTAGCCGGTGTCGCGGGCCCACCGCGCGAAGTCGACGACCTCGTCGTCGTTGGTCCCCGCGATCACGACGGTGTTGATCTTGATCGGGGTGAGCCCGGCGGCCTCGGCCGCCGCGAGCCCGGCGAGCACCCGATCGAGTGCGTCGCGACGCGTCATCTCCGCGAACCGGTGGCGAAGGAGCGAGTCGCACGAGACGGTCGCCCGGTCGACACCGGCCTCCGCCAACGGGGCGGCCAGCCGGTCGAGGAGGAGACCGTTGGTGGTGATGGAGATGTCGAGGTCCGGGCCGACCCCGCGGAACATGCGGATCAGGTTCGGC